>NZ_JAKKRW010000030.1:0-56965 GCF_025653905.1 Shewanella sp. SM71 | reverse complement strand
CTGATCCCATCCCGAACTCAGAAGTGAAACGCAAACGCGCCGATGGTAGTGTGGGGTCTCCCCATGTGAGAGTAGGTCATCGCCAAGCGCCTAATTTAGGTTAACGTGTAGACGTTAAGCTAAAGGAGCGGTAGTTCAGTTGGTTAGAATACCGGCCTGTCACGCCGGGGGTCGCGGGTTCGAGTCCCGTCCGCTCCGCCAACATTAAGAGATAAGCCTCATCGAAAGATGAGGCTTTTTTCGTTATGGCGTCGCGGATAATTCGTGTCAGTGACGCACATGCTTCGGGCTCGAAGTATGTGGTTATCCTTATACTCGGCCATCATGTAGATGAAATCCTTATCAGAATATGACGCTTTCGCTTCAATGTTAAAAATCAAAACCTACTTTTTTGCCGATCTTTATTCCACTTTATCGATAGTGTTTCTTTCACGTTCTGAAAACCTCCTGTGCGCGACTTGGCAGTATTGACCTGTGACACTGATCTCGGACAAATTAAACGGTATAATGCCTTATGTCTTTCATGAGTAACGAAAATGAATTGTCGTCTTGGGTGTGGTGCTTGTTGTATTGCGCCTTCAATAAGCAGCAGTATTCCGGGTATGCCAAAGGGTAAGGCGGCGGGTGAGCGTTGTGTGCAATTGAGCGATGCCAATTTATGTTTGATTTTCGGCTCGCCTGATCGTCCTGCGGTTTGTAGTGATTTCGATGCATCTGAAGATGTTTGTGGTCATTCGAACGAAGAGGCGCTTTGGTTGATTACCCAACTCGAATCTCAGACCTCTCATTAAGTTTATCGCTGACAGGTGAAATATGCAGTTAACTCGTTATACCGATTTTGGCGTTCGTACCCTGATGTATTTAGCGGTTCAGCCAGATAGAACAACTTTATTTAGGATTGCTGAAATTACGCAGGTGTTTGATCTGTCACCAAATCATGTTTCTAAGATAGTGCATCATTTAGGCAAGATGGGTTACCTTGAAACCATCCGCGGTAAGATGGGTGGTTTCCGTTTGGGTAAGCCTGCGAGTGAGATTAACCTAGGCCAGTTAGTTCGAGTATTAGAAAACTCACTCGCACCGATTGATTGCAGCAAACCTTACTGCCGATTTACACCAGCCTGTAAGCTTAAAGGCGTGTTAGCCCAAGCTGTTGAAGCTTATTTGAATGTGCTGGATCAATATACTTTGCTGGATATTGTGAGTAACCGTGATGAGTTAGTCGCCTTGCTGCCAGACTTTTCTATTTCAGTACTGCAACTGGATTAGTACCACTTTTAAGTGCAATACCGATGGGGAGCAAACTCGATGCTGGCACCAGATCAATCCCCTCGGTTTTAAGTCTGTGTAGGTTAGCCTCCAAGAAGCGCATAGTTTCCGGATAAGGATGGGCAATCGCCACCAAGCTACCTTGGGTATGTGCCTGACTTATCATTAAGTTAAATTGTCTCTCGAGTGCATTGGCACTAGTATCATTGTCTAGAAACAGTTGGCGTTTTAGTAAAGGAATGCCTAGCTTATCTGCGTTATCCCCAGCCTTAGTGAATCGTGTTGTCATACTATCGACAAAATACAGCTGCTTTTGTTTGAGTGTTTCCATGACCCAGAGCATGGGATCGTCCAGTTGAGTTAATAGACTCCCCATGTGGTTATTGGCACCTTTGGCAAAGGGAACGCTGTTAATCGCATCAATAACACTGGTGCGAATTTGTGCCTCAGTCATTGTATTGGTTAACCCCCCCAGCCCTAATGTCTTACCATTAAGCGCCTGCATGGGAAGATGTAGCATAATTTCGTGGCCTTTTTGGTGTCCTGCGTTAGCGAGTTCTTTGCCAAGTGGGGTATGAGGTAATACTGAGAGTGTTACTGTACTGGGCAGTGCCAGCACGGCTTTATCTGTATGACGATAACCTATGTCATCAATAATGAGTGCAAGCTGGGCTGCATAGCTTTGAGAAATGCTTAGGGCCAATAGGGCCAAGGAATAAAGTAAGCGCACAATTTCTTCTTATTCGTCATGGTGCTGTATCCATGTAATGGCAGAGGTCACTTGATGATCTTGGGCCAGTGATGCATGGGCTGATAGGGCGTCGATTATAGCTAAATTACCAACGCCGGAACCAGTTTCGGCGGCAATTTTTATGTCGGGGATGATCCCAATGTTGTGAATGTTTTCACCTCTAGGAGTATTGTACTGGGCAATTGTGAGTTTAATCGCGTTACCATCTTCTAAGATGGGGATCAGGCTTTGTACTGTACCTTTGCCAAAACTGGTCTCACCTAAGAGTTTGGCACGACCATTTTCTTGTAATGCGGCGGCGAGAACTTCGGATGCAGAGGCCGAGCCTTTGTTGATTAACACTAGCATAGGCACGTTAGTCAGCATGGTTTGCGGTGAGGCATAGTAGTCAGAGTTGGCGTCGAAGAAGCGGCCAGAGGTCGAGACTATGCGTCCTTTGGCGAGAAAGAGATCCGCAATTTTAACCGCTTGGTCGAGTAGGCCGCCGGGATTATTACGTAGATCTAAGATGAGTCCTGTGAGTGGTTTGTTTTGCCATTGGCTGAGCGAGCGCACCATATCTTCGGTAGAGTTTTCTTGGAAGTTGCTTAATCTGACATAGCCAATATTGCCATCAAGCAGTTGAGTGCTGACTGACTCTATAGTGATATTGCTTGGCTTGAGTGACACTTTAAAGGTGGCATCGTCATTACTGTGTTTTAGCTCTAAGTTAATACTCTGATTATTGAGACTATGTCTTTTTATTTCAGTAAGGATATCGGCTAGATTCGTTTCAGTCGCCAGGGTGTCGTTAAGTTTAATAATAATATCGCCCGCACGTATTCCCGCTTGCTCTGCGGGAGAATGGGCAAAGGGGGCTATGATGCTAATGTGGTCTTTTTGGGCCGCGACTTCGAAACCGAAACCAAAATACTCGCCGCGATTAGAATCTTTAAGATCGAGTAATTCTTGATGATTCAGGAAGCTGGAATAGGGGTCGAGATGTTCAAAAATGCCTTTGATGGCGGCCAGCACTAGCTCTTCTTTGGGAACGGTTTTGATATAGTAAGTTTCAACCGTTTCAAGTACATCTTGTAGTAATGGATAGTCAAAGTTGTCGCGGTAGGATTTAGCATTCTCTTGGCTGGAGAGGCTGATGGATAGGCCTAAAGTGAGACCTAATCCAACGCAACTGATATAGCGGATCATGTATTTCATAACGGTCCCCTGTGATAAGGGGACCGTTATGATTAGCGACAGTATTTCGCTGGATCGACGGCTTGCCCTTTATGCCTTATTTCAAAGTATAGGCCAGGCTCGCTCTGTCCACCTGAACGTCCGACTAAAGCAATCGCTTCACCGCTTTTTACCATCTCACCTGGGCTTTTTAGTAGGGTTTGAGCGTGACCGTAAAGACTCATATAACCTTTACCGTGATCGATGACCATAACAAGACCAAAACCGCGTAACCAGTCGGCATAAATGACTTTACCACCTGAAACGGCTCGAATATTTTGCCCTTCTGGTGCAGACAACATAGTGCCTTTCCACACTACTTGACCGGAACGTTGGCTACCAAAGCTAGCACTCACACGACCTTTAGTTGGCCATTTAAGTTTGCCACTTTGTTTACCAAAGCCTTCCATCGAGGGGTTATCTTTCATGGCCCGCAGCGCTTGTTCAACGACGCGCTTTAAGCTGGCCTCTTCAATTTGCAACTGCTCAAGCTCTGCACCCTTAGAATTTAAGGTGCGTTGCAGCTCTTTGATAGTCAGTTGACGCTGATCTTGCTCTTGGCTCAAACGTTTAGCTTGTACTTGTTGTTCGGCTACGAGTTTCGTTAATTGCTTTTGTTTACTCGTTTGCGACACCTTGATCTCATCTAGCTCAGTCAAGGTTTGCTTTAATTCGTTGATCGACTTCATCCGCGCTTTATTGAGGTATTGGTAATAAGCCAACATACGCTCGATAGTGGCGGGACTTTGCTGATTAAGCATCATCTTAGTGTAATCGTGATTACCGGCAAGATAGGCGCTCGACAGCTGTTTCGACAGTGTTTGTTGTTGAGTCACTTTAAGCGTTTCTAACTCATCTTGACGTTGTTTTAGCTCGGCAAGTTTAGTGTCGATTTGCGCTAAGCTATTTTTGGTGCTGTTGACTTTTTTGGCCGCTGACGCAATCGCTTCTTCATCGCTACGCAGCAATGACAGCAGCTTTTCTCTTTGTTTACTGGTGGTTTTTAATGCGCTTTGTTGTTGATTTATTTGCGTTTGGATTGATTTTAACTCGGACTTACGCTTCTCCAAATCAGAAGCGTGTGCCGAGAAAGATAACATCATAAAGCCAGCAATAAGGCTGGCTTTAACAAGGAGTCGAGTGCTCACTAGGTAACGGTTACTCTTTTATGTGGATTAAGGGTTTGCCCGTCATCTCAGCTGGAATGGCTTCGCCGATCAAGGTCAAGATGGTAGGTGCAACATCGCTGAGTTTACCACCTTCATCTATGGTCGCATCGCGTCCAACAAAGACGAAAGGCACGAGTTCACTGGTGTGGGCCGTGTGAGCCTGACCTGTGGTTTCGTCGGTCATTTGCTCGGCATTGCCGTGGTCGGCGGTAATAATACATTCTCCGCCCACTTTCGCCAGCGCATCAACCACACGGCCGATACAAGCGTCGACAGCTTCACAAGCTTTAACGGCGGCATCGAAATTACCTGTGTGGCCAACCATGTCACCATTGGGGTAGTTACAGATGATCACGTCGTACTTAGTTGATTCAATTGCTGCGACTAACTTGTCAGTCAGCTCAGCTGAACTCATCTCAGGCTGTAGATCGTAAGTTGCCACTTTAGGCGAGTTGATTAGGATGCGATCTTCTCCCTCGAATGGCTCTTCTTTACCGCCGTTAAAGAAGAAAGTCACATGGGCGTATTTCTCAGTTTCAGAGATACGCAGCTGAGTACGACCTTGTTTCTGCAGCACTTCACCTAAGGTATTCACTAAGTTTTCAGATGGATAAGCGATAGGTGCTGTGATGTCGCCAGCATACTCAGTCAAAGTGACAAAGTGCATTTTCGGCATAACAGCACGTTCGAAACCATCGAAGTCTGGGTGAATAAAGCTACGAGTGATTTGACGGGCGCGGTCAGCACGGAAGTTCATAAAAATCAGGGCATCGCCGTCTTTTAAGGTCGCAACTTGACCGTTGGCATCTGTGATCGCCGATGAAGAAACGAATTCGTCGTTTTCGTTACGTTCGTAAGCCGCTTCCAATGCTGTAACGGCATTGTCGTATTGGAATTTTGACTTGCCTTGGGTGATTAAATCGTAGGCTTGCGACACGCGATCCCAACGATTATCCCTGTCCATAGCAAAGTAACGACCAATAATCGATGCGATACGGCCATGGCCTAATGTAGTAAACAGATCATCAAAATGGCTCAAGCTACCCTTAGCGCTGCGCGGTGGCGTATCGCGTCCGTCGAGGAAAGCGTGCAGATAAACCTGAGTTGCACCGCGCGCAACGGCCATACGACACATAGCTTCGATATGCTCTTCATGGCTGTGGACGCCACCGGGGGAAAGCAAGCCCATAATGTGCACAGCTCCGCCAGCTTTGATGGCTGAGTCTACCGCATCACATAGTGCAGGATTTTTTTCAAACTCATGATCTGCAATGGCTTTACTGATACGAGTGAGTTCTTGATAAACCACACGGCCAGAGCCTAAGTTAATATGGCCAACTTCAGAATTTCCCATCTGGCCATCAGGTAAGCCAACATCTAAGCCAGAACCTGAAATCAAACTATGGGGATATTTAGCGTTGAGACGGTCGAGTACCGGAGTCTTGGCGTGGAAAATCGCATTATTATGCGTGTTTTCACGGTAGCCCCAGCCATCGAGGATCAACAACGCGAGCGGACGTTTAGCTGTCGTCATAGTGATACCTTTAAGTTTTATAGAAGCGATAGAAATCTGAAATTGGTCAAATATTACTACGTTAGCGGGGTATGAAAAAGCGCTTTACCCCGATTAAGGTCATCGAATCACTAATTCGCCCGATTCTGTGAGTGGCTTGTGACAAGTACAGAGTCAATTGCACTAAAAGTGCGATCTCGAACTGTGACTAAACTGCTGCATTCTGCCAAGGCAATCGGTATACTCTGTGCCCTTATCGAATTTTCGCCATTTATGCGGGCAATCATCATGCAAGAATATATCGAATTTTTTAAAGCTCACTCAATGCTCAGTCTGGCTTGGGTGGGATTATTTGTTGTGCTTGTCGCGAGTATCATCAAATCGAGCATGTCAAAAATCAAAAGTATTTCTCATCAAGAATTAACGATTATGGTGAACAGACAGGATGCTAAAGTGGTTGATGTGCGCTCGAATGACGAGTTCCGCAAGGGCCATATTGTTGATGCACTTAACGTTACGCTCGCCGATATTAAAAATAATCAGATATCAGCCCTTGAAAAGTATAAAGCCAGTCCCATTATATTGGTATGCAATGCTGGCATGACCTCGTCTCAAGCCGCTCAGCTTTTGAGTAAGCAAGGTTTTGAAAACCTGTACAACTTGAAAGGTGGTATGGGTGAATGGCAGGCAGCAAATATGCCTGTTTCAAAAAGCAAAAGATAAGTTGTCGGCGGCAGTTATGATTTAAGCTGCACTCAATCCACGGGATAGTGCAGTAATAAAGTCATCATTGTTTGGCATACTGATCCTACGGTCGCTAAGGGCTTAATGTAAGTTTTTAGACTGGTTCGATCGATACCCGAATATGGGTACAAGTTGGGATGATACTGAGATCTGATATAGGCCTTGAGTAACATAAGCCCCGAGCCAATTTACGTTCAAATAGTAATTGGCTTTCAAATAATAATTGGCTTTCAACGAAAAGCCGATACAACATTGATAGGATAGGTAGGAAATTATGGCTGAAGTAGCAAACAACGAACAACAAGCCCCACAATTCAACATCCAACGTGTTTACACTAAAGATGTGTCTTTCGAAACGCCTAACAGCCCAGCGGTATTCCAAAAAGAATGGAACCCAGAAGTTAAGTTAGATTTAGACACGCGCAGCGCTAAATTAGCTGATGATGTGTATGAAGTTGTCCTGTCTTTAACTGTGACTGCACAAAACGGTGGCGATACCGCTTTCCTATGTGAAGTACAACAAGCCGGTATCTTCTCTATCACTGGTCTGACTGAGCCACAACTGGCCCATTCATTAGGTGCATACTGCCCTAACATCCTATTCCCATATGCTCGCGAAACCGTGGGCAGCTTAGTTGGTCGTGGTACTTTCCCACAACTGAACTTAGCACCTGTTAACTTCGATGCGCTGTTTGCCCAATACGTGCAACAACGTCAAGCTGCTGCGACTGCACCAGCTGCCGAAGAAGCTAACGCTTAATTACATGAAAAACTCTGCCGATATCACGGTATTAGGGGCGGGCTCTTATGGCTCCGCCCTTGCCATTTCTTTAGCCAGCAACGGTCATAAGACCTTGTTATGGGGACACGATCCTGTCCACATGCAAACGCTCGCTCAAGACAAGTGCAACCAAGCTTTTTTGCCTGGTATTGCGTTTCCTGATTGTTTACAGATCGAAGCCGATTTAGCCAAAGCCTTAGCCGCCAGCAACAATGTGTTAGTGGTGGTGCCAAGCCATGTGTTTGGTACTGTGCTTGAGCAAGCTAAACCGTTACTCCGTAGCGATGCGCGCATCGTATGGGCAACGAAAGGGCTCGAGCCTGAAACCGGACGTTTGCTGCAAGATGTGGCCCGTGATGTGTTAGGTGAGCAATATCCGCTGGCGGTGTTATCTGGGCCGACCTTCGCGAAAGAATTAGCCATGGGTTTACCTACGGCCATTTCGGTTGCGGGCACTTGTCCTAAATTCACCAACGATCTCGTCGAGCTGTTACATAGCCCTAAACGTTTGCGGGTTTACGCCAACGACGACTTTACCGGACTGCAACTTGGCGGCGCGGTAAAGAACGTGATCGCGATTGGTGCGGGTATGTCCGACGGTATCGGCTTTGGTGCCAATGCCAGAACAGCCTTGATTACCCGTGGTTTAGTCGAATTGACGCGTTTAGGCGAAGCCTTAGGTGCCAATGCGGCTACCTTTATGGGGATGGCGGGATTAGGCGACTTAGTGTTGACCTGTACCGACAACCAATCCCGTAACCGTCGTTTCGGTTTAGCCTTAGGTAAAGGCTGTGATGTGATGACAGCACAGGCTGAAATTGGCCAAGTAGTTGAAGGTTATCGCAATACCAAAGAAGTGTTTACGCTTGCGAAACGCCTCGGGGTTGAAATGCCGATCACTGAGCAGATTTACCAAGTTTTGTATCAAGGTAAAGCGCCGGTCGATGCTGCTAAAGAGCTGCTCAGCAGAGAAAAGAAATCAGAAACGCCTACGCAATAAACGCGAGCCGTGATGATGCTGTAATGCCGAATAAAGGAAAGGGTGCTAAAATAGCGCCCTTTTTTATGCACGGAAGTATTTATCCCCGGTCGCCAGGGATGGTGAAAGAGGGGATTTGTGTCTAGCGTTTGAGCTTATCTTTGCTCCGTTTAGTTGTTGTATGACTTGCTTGCTAAAGGTTCGCGAGTTATCAAATTGCCCGTTGGCAGACAATACCAATCAATTTATCTGTGTGGAGTAAGAGCGTGAAACATCATGATGTCATTATTATCGGAGCCGGCGCCGCGGGATTAATGTGTGCAGCGACCGCAGGTTACCGAGGCCGTGATGTACTCGTACTCGACAATGCCAAGCAAGCTGGGCGTAAAATTCTCATCAGCGGCGGCGGGCGTTGTAACTTCACCAACCTTAAAGTCGAGCCCGCTAACTTCCTCTGTGGTAATCCTCACTTTGTTAAATCGGCACTCGCGCGTTATCCGTCGCAGCAGTTTATTGAATTGGTCGAGCGTCACGGCATTGAATACCACGAACGTGATCACGGCCAACTGTTTTGCAATGACTCGGCCAAAGAGATAGTCACTATGCTATTGACCGAGTGTGAATGGGCGGGCGTGACGATTAAGCTGCGTACCGATATTCTGGCCGTTAAAAAGACCGAGGCTGGGCGCTTTGAGCTCAACACCTCTAACGGCGAACTGAGCTGCGACTCACTGGTTATCGCCACTGGCGGCTTATCCATGCCTAAACTCGGTGCCACGCCTTACGGCTATCAACTGGCCGAGCAGTTTGGCCTAAAAGTATTGCCAACTCACGCGGGCCTGGTGCCTTTTACATGGCACAGTGAAGATAAAATTCGTTTCGAACCCTTGTCGGGTATAGCGGTTCCGAGCCGCATTACCGCCAAAGATGGCACTGCGTTCAGCGAAGCCTTACTCTTTACCCACCGCGGCTTATCTGGCCCTGCTATTTTGCAGATTTCTAACTATTGGAAGGCGGGCGAAACCATAGAAATCGATCTCTTGCCGAATATGGATTTGGCGCAATTGCTAGAGCAACAATTCTCCGCGCACCCTAAGCAAAGCCTGCGTAACACCCTCAGCCAGTGGTTACCTAAACGGCTGGTTGAAGTGCTATTCGATGAAGCTTTGTTGAACAAAGCCTTAAATCAGCTAGTGCACGCCGAGCGCGCAAAACTGGTGGATGATATACACCACTGGACAGTATTGATGAACGGTACTGAAGGCTACCGCACCGCCGAAGTGACCTTAGGTGGTATTGATAGTAATGAGTTGTCATCCAAAACCATGGAAGCCAGCAAAGTCGCAGGACTCTACTTTATTGGTGAAGTTATGGACGTAAGTGGTTGGTTAGGTGGGTTTAATTTTCAATGGGCCTGGGCATCTGGCGTGGCTGCAGGGCAAGCGGTGTAGTTATAAGAATGGAAATAAGACGAATAAAATCTTTTGGTGAAAACCCCTTAAAAAATCTATGATATTGATTATTAAGATTAAAATATTATCTTCGTTTTGGCTATTTAAAACCACCAGAACAATACCAATTGTTTTGCATTAGTGCTTGATATAAAGCTGTTCTCCAGCTGTTTACATGTTGCTGGTAGGTTCCTGCAAACTTCTTTCTCAGGGCTAGCTCAACACCTGTTTTTTCGCTAATTTGAAAGTCGATTTCTAGTTCACCACGCAAATTTGATAACTCGTCGCCTGCTTGAATGCAAAAGCGCTGTGCTAATTTAAAATCATCGAAATGGTTGGTAATTCTAGCTTGGTCATCTGCACTCCAACCTGTAGGAGGTTGAGCATAATACCTAATAGTCGCTGGACTAGTCTCTGTGACTCTAGCAAACAACCATTGTTCATTTATAAAATGAGCTTGATCAAAGTAAGGATGTATTGATTGCAGGCCTTTAGTTATAGCAATTCTAGCGCTTTTTCCTTTGTTACAATCAGCACAACTAGGCACTAAGTTATTAGGATGAATGGATAAAAGTGGGAATTTAGCTTTAGGTAAATAGTGATCCAACGTTGTGACTTGCCCGAAACCGCAAAAAGGACAAATGCGGAGTGGTGCTCGCATCATAATGTGATCATAATACTGCCGAGCTGGCTTTGCCGCAGGTACCATTTGAAATGTATAAAGTCCTTTGAGTTCGGCCTTAGTTACTTGTCCAGTAACTAAATCTGTATCGATACCATTAAAAGTATGTATTTGGTATAAATCAGAAGTAGAAGCTTTAGCATCAAAATCTTGAATAGCATTGTCTATTTGTGTATTAATAGCGTTGAGTTTTAGAGTTAAAGTTTGATCACTAATGCTTCCAACGCAGGTATTTAAAACATCACTAAAACTTAATTGAGGTTTTGGGATTACTCTCATATTAGTTCGCCTTTATGAGCAATTAGCGCCCTCAGGATTGCTTGTCCTTCATAACCTAACTGTCCATTGTAAAGTTCTGTAATCTCGTCAAAAGTTTTGCCTTCTTCGACAGATTCAATTAACAATGCATGGAAGCCCGATTTTGTTACTTCTAGACCAAATACTTCTCTCGTTAAAACTCCTACATTCTCACCAAAAGTTTCATTTTCAGGCCTAAAGGCTATACCTTCATTTCTCGTTCGCTCTAATTTCCACACGCAGTTACTAGGTACTTCTTGTAAAACAACGGGGGAGTGAGTGGCAATAATTGCAACTGCATTTCTATCAACTAGTAAGTCCGATAAAGCTCTTGTAAATGCAGATAGAAGAGGTGGATGCAGGTGACTTTCGGGCTCGTCAATTAGTACTAGAGTCTTTTCTTCTATTGTTTCGATAAGCTTTGTTAAAGTCAGTAAAACAATAGTATGTCCAGAACTCATACGGCTAACTAAATTGAGTGCTGACTTTTGTATTTCACCAAGTCTTACAAGTTGCCCTAAACGCGATAGATCCATATCTGCAAAATTGATATCGGATTCGAGGGTTTTTATTGCTCGTATCCAGCGCTGCTTTTTGCTATCTAAGCCAAAACAAACCAATAAACTATTAACGAAGTCATCTCTTAGTAGTTCAATATCTTTGAGCTCATTAGAGTTTATGTCACTATTTTTCTTAAGTCCTATATAAAAGTAACAGGTACCTAAAGATCTATCAGGCCTATCTTGGGGAGGAATGAAGGGATCAAACGCACTAAATGACACTGAAGATATACTACTGAAGTAATCTTTAGGGAGAGTAGTTTCTTGCCAAAAGTTTGCTTTTACATACAGAGCCCCAACTTCTTCTGGTTCTGCTTTTTCATCGATAACACTTTTTACAATATTATTGAGTAACGTTGTCTTACCAACGCCATTTCTTCCAATTAAGACATGAATATTACTTGATGGAAGAGAGCCTGGTGTTACTTTAAAACTTAAGTTTATCTGAGCACTTTTCTCGGTTTGTTGTTTTTGATATGAAAAATTAAATTCTGTGAGTGGTGCTTCGTTGTTTAATATTCTTGAGTACTGTCCATGAATAACAGAAACGCTGACTGACCTTAATAAAGATGTTTTAAATACGTTTTCCTTTACCGCAATATCAAAGCTTTTCTTTAAATATGCGACGTCTTTAAGCTTTTCAAGCAGTTGATTTCCTAAATCGTCACTTAGTAAGCTTCGGATATTTTTGTAATATTCTTCATCCTGTCCCAATGTGAAAGCTGACTCAGTCAAGGCCCCAAAAGTATCTGGAAGCTTTTCTGAAGCCCATCCTGGTTCTAGGCCTACAATGCCCAGTTTCAGGTTACCAATGTTATGCTGCGTTCCATATTCATCGGATACGATCAGATAAAAACTCGTTTTAAAATCGTAGTCATCCCAATTATCTTCGCATAAGTAGGCTATCAGTTTTCCCGTTTGTGTAGGACGCGGCGATCTGTATTTAATTTTTTTAAACGTTAATTCCACTTACATTTACCTAAAAGGGCATATAAGTGCTGAATCCCAAAAATTCAGACACCCAAAATAAAACAATAACATAATCCGCTTTAGGTTTGCCTTCAAGAAACATTGCCGAAAGTTGCTTTAATGAGATCCATTAAAAGTGTCTGTATGGCAAATGAGGTGTCAAATTGAGCCAATTCATTCAAAAATGCTGTGTTCAAGTAGATAAGTATAATGCCAACGCAGCCTCCTCTGCGGTGAAAGTTCTCTCCTAATCTGCATCATTATCATATAGAGTAACTGGTCGATCACGTTTTCAAAGAAACAAAATGCAGGGTGAACTAACTATTATATTAATGCTCTTTTGTGCCAGTGATTGATCGCCCACAGCTAAGCTGAGTTGAACCAATAGCGGCACTGACTTGCAGTGCCTGCCATTCAATTTATTTAACCAATCGCCAGTTTAGTTTCTGCGTAGCGCAGTTTCTTGGTCCTTGGGCTGGCGAGGAAGTAGGCGAGTACGAGTGGGCCGAGGCGACCCATGAACATTATAAAAATGATGATGGCTTGGCCTAGAGTCGTTAAGTTGCCTGTCAGACCTCGGGACAAACCGACTGTGCCCAGTGCCGATACGGCCTCAAAGACGATATCAATTAACGGTGCGTTTTCACTTAATACCAGTGCGAAGATGGCTAGCCAAGTAACGCCAATGGAGATCATGGTTAGCGCCAAGGCTTTGCTGACAGTGTCTTTGGGGATCTCGCGCTTAAATACATAAATGGCTTCATCGCGGCGTAAGTAGCCATAAGTAGCCAAGATGAGCACCATAAAAGTGACCACCTTAATACCGCTGGCGGTACTTAGTGAGCCGCCGCCAATAAACATCAATACCAGCATGAGTAGCGTTGTACCATCTTCGAGTTGGTCTATGGCTAGCGTATTAAAGCCTGCGGTGCGCGGTGTCACGGCTTGAAACCATGAGGCTAACCATTTCCCGAGTTCGCTTAAGGGCGCCAAGGTATTGGGGTTGTTGTACTCAATAAAGTAAATCGCAATTACGGCGACGGCGTTGATAATTATAGTGCCTGTGATCATCATGCGGCTGTAAACGCTGAGTTTTGACCAACGTTTGTTCCTACGAAGATCTATCCACACCGAGAATCCAAGGCCACCTATGATGAGCAGGCCCGTGATGGTGAGATTTATGACAGGATCGGCAACATAGGGCATTAGGCTGTCGGCACTGAGGGCAAAACCTGCGTTGTTAAAAGCGCTGATGGTGTAGAAAAAACCGTGGAATAAGCTGGTTTGCCAGCCGAGTTCCTGACTCCAGTACACGGAAAGAATGGCCATGCCTACGGCTTCAACCAATAAGGAAAACACTAACACTGATTTTGCCGTTGACACTAGAGTAGATGTATCTGTTTGATTAAAGCCTCTTTTGCGACTGTTTGGTGTAAAAAACCAATTCTGCCGCCAATGGCGATCAAGGTGACAATGGCAAAGGTCATCAGCCCAAGTCCACCGCATTGAATTAACAGCGCTATGACGATTTGCCCAAAGGGCGTAAAAACAGTGCCAGTATCGACAACGACAAGCCCTGTCACTGTTACCGCCGAGGTGGCCGTGAACAGACTTTGTAGCCACGTAATAGAGGATGCGGTTGCTATGGGCAGTTTGAGTAAGCAAGTGCCTAAGATGATCAATAATGCAAAGCTCACGCTTAGGATAAAGGGCGGTGCGCCTAACAGCTTTTTACTCGATTTGGGTTTATGCTCAATCGCCATGATGGAGGGATGCCATTGAACCAAGTTACACCAACCTTGGCGCTAGGTATTTGAGCTCAGTACGGCTACCGCAGAGCAGTAAGGCGTCATTCGTTTGCAGGATAAATTGACTATCAATTTTGCTGAAAACCGTCAGATCCCGCTTAACCATAATGGCGGCGACTTTGCCTTTAGGATTGCGTATCACATTGCTTTTTGTATCATCTTTAACATCATCCTGTGCAGCGCCGAGGAGTTGGCTGACAGTGGTTTGATCAAGGTGAGGCTTGATATGGATTTCGACCACATAGAGACCATCACCAATCGGCAGGAAATTGTTCACCATAGGATAGTTGAGTGACTGGGCGACACGTATGCCCATTTCTTCCTCTGGATGTATGATGCGGGCGACGCCGAGTTTAGAGACGATAGTGTGATGGGCTTTAGTGCTGGCCTTGACCCAAATGACTTCTACGCCTAGATTTTTCAGTGCCAAGGTGCACAGCAAACTTGACTGCATATCTTCGCCAATTGCGACCAGTACGGCTTCACTGTTTGCGAGGTCTAGCTCACGAAGTGCGGCTTCGTCGGAACAATCACAAATAACCGCTTCGGTTAAGTCTTCTACGTATTTTTCCACCATTTTAGGGTCACTATCCACGCCAGTGACCGTGTGGCCTAAGTGGATCAATTCTAGGCTAGCGGCGACACCAAATCGCCCTAAGCCAATAACGGTAAAATGTGCCATTAAAATATCCTTTTCTAATTTATAACAGATGCTTATCTATTGTTTGTTAAGCGATAACCTAGGCCCGCTTCTGTCTTAATGAGCTGCTGCTCGCTGCTGTCATTGAGTTTTTTACGTAACTGACTGACTAAGATCCGCAGATAATGACTGTCTTCTTGATGGGTTTTACCCCAAATATCCCGCAGTAATTCAGTTTGTTTAACGAGCTGACCAGGGTGAGACATTAAGGTCTCCATCAGGGCAAACTCCTTTTTGGTTAAGGCGATTTCTTGCTGATCGAGCCAAAGCTGGTGGGTACTTTTTTGCAACTTAAGTGCGCCAAACTGCAGTAAATCACTTAATGGCGGTTCATCGACTAAATCGCGGACTAAAACCTTGATGCGAGCGATTAACTCCCTGATCCCAAATGGCTTGCTGAGATAGTCATTGGCGCCAGCTTCTAAAAGACGAATTTTTTCTTCCTCTTGATCGCGGGCGGTTAAGATAAGCACCGGCACTTTGTCACTTTGACGTAGGGTTTGCAGCAAGCTGATGCCATCACCATCGGGTAGGCCAAGATCAAGCACTAACACATGTGGCTGCTGCGCATGATATTGCGCTAGGGCTGACGCAATCGAGGCGGCGCCATGATATTCGAATCCTTCCGCTTCTAACGATATCCGCATAAAAGTGTGGATTTGCGCTTCGTCATCGACGACCAGCACCTTATAAGCCATTTATTCCTCTCCCTTTTTTATCGGCAATGCGATACGAATAAGGCTGCCATGAGCGACAGGTTCGGCGCTGATCTGGCCACCATGGGCGGTAATTATGCCCTTAGCAACAGCAAGCCCAAGGCCCGAGCCGCTATCGGTTGAGGGATGCTGGCGATAAAAGAGTTCAAAAATTGCCTGCGCTTGAGCGGGTTCTATGCCAAGACCCTCATCTTGGATATCTAACAATAATACATCGCCCTGCTGATACGCCTTTACTATGACTTGCTTATCAGAAGGCGAATAGCGCAGCGCATTATCCAATACATTAAAAATAGCTTGCTCAATCAATGAACTGCAGATCATCAGTGACGGTAGATCGGCGTCACTCTTGATGATAATACGCGGCTGCGTGGCTGGAAAACGGGCAATAGCTTGGTGCAATACATTCATTATGGCGTCTTCACTCAAGCTAAATTTGAGTGCGCCGTGTTGTAACTTAGTGGCTTGCAGCAGGTTTTCGATATATTGGTGCAGGCGATGGCTTTCGGCTGCTGCGCTATCAATCAGCTCATCCTTTTGGTCTGGGCTGAGCTTAGGCATGTATTCCTTTAAGGTGGTGAGCGTGCCAATGATAGTGGCGAGTGGGGTGCGTAAATCGTGGGAAACCGACAGCAAAATACTGTTGCGTAACTGAGCTTGTTCGAGAGCATCTTGCTGACGTCGATAGTGTTCGGCTAATTTGCTGGTGGTGAGGGCGACAAGCAGAAACACACTGAGATTGAGAATGTCCTCAAGATTAAACATCTGGAGTGAATAACGTGGTGTGGTAAATAGAAAATTAAAGCTGGTCGCCTCAAATACTGCCGCAAAATAGGCCAAGTTGGCGTTGCATTGTAGGGCTACGGCCACTACGGCCAATTGTAAAATCAGTAGTACGGCGATAGTCGAGTTTGAAAAGTGATCGATAAAGGCGCTGCTGAAAATGGCCGTCACTAGCACTATGAAGGTAAATAAAGTCGGGTGCGAACGCCAGTATTGTGTCATGGGAGCCGCTATGGATGAAGTCATGAATAGAAAGACGCATATAAAAAAAGTGCCTGTACTTTAGCAAAGGCATTTTAAGATAGCGCGTAAAAATGTCGTAAAATTTGTAACCTTGTGAGTGGCTTAGCTTGCACTTAGCTTAGGCCAATCGAGCTTGTTCACATCACACTTTGGGTAAATGATAAGGCTTACCGCATACACTCATGTTGTAAGCCTTAACCTAGGCGCAGACCCTTACGTATGTTGCCAAAGCGCCTATCCAACCACTAACCCCGAAATCATTTGTTCACCCATCATTGAGCTAAGCATCACCAAGGTATTGGTGGGGGCACTAAGCGTTTGCCACTATAGCCAGTAACGGCGGCGAAGCGGGGATCTTCGGCTTCCCAATCTGCCTGTGCTTTAACTATTTCATCTTTGCTATGGCCGACAAAGTTCCACCAAATGCTGACAGGATCAGCCAGTGGCGCGCCACCAATCAGCAGTATGCGACAACCTGCCTCGAGTTTTATGGTAATGGTTTCGCGTAGCATGCCAAGGTAGGCGAGGTGGTTATTATCAAAACTGTCATCCTCGATTTGGAAGCTGCCTTCCAGTGGCATGAGGGCATATTCGAAACTAGGGTCGAGATTCAGAGTGAGTTCAGCGTCATGGGCGGCAAACAGATCTATGGCAACGATAGGTGAGAAGTGTAATGTGGGCGCCTGTTTATGATGCCAACTGCCAATCAGTAGGGTGAATTCGACGCCTGACTCGTGCCAAGTCGGCAGCTCTGGGTAGTGATCGAATCTCGGAGTGGTATCTTTGTGCTCTAGTGGTAAGGCAATCCATAGTTGGGCTGCGTGCATAGTGTGATGGCCCGCTATCGACTCTTCGGTGTGGGCTATGCCGTGTCCGGCTGTCATCAGGTTAACTTGTTTTGGGCGGATCACTTGGGCACTGCCGAGGCTGTCCCTGTGCATGATTTCGCCTTCGAGCATCCAAGTAAAGGTTTGCAATCCAATGTGTGGATGTTGGCCGACGTTTAACTGCGGGCCGTCGGTGATTGGGCCAATATGGTCGAGAAAGCACCAAGGGCCGATAAGGCGGCGCTCTTTTTGTGGAATAGCCCGTGCGACAGGTATGCCGCCGACATCACTGATTTTAGGGGCTATCCGTTGAGCTTGAATGCGGCCATTTTCAATAGGACATTCCTTAGGGCCACCATAAAACTGTGCTTGTAGTTCACTCATGTTCGCTCCTTATTCCATTACTAGGGCATGCTCAGTTCAGTTTGGCTCGGTTCAGCGCAGCTAAGTGTGAACCTAGAATCTCGCATGGGGGTGATCTCATATTGCATTCGAGCCGAAGGTTTTAGCTTCGGGTATTCCAGTCGATTTTGCAAATTGTGGCAGTGACCTGATAGAGGGCAATTGCACTTTTTAGTGGTTAACTTAACGTGTTTTAGGATCTTCAAATTGTCCTTCGATACACTTTGATAGCCTAATTCAAGTACGAATGTGTGACTGAGCCCGCGTGAATGGGACTTTTATCTGTCCTTTACTTTAGCAAGCCTGTATTTATGTGGGCATTAGCGTTTGATGTTTTACTCGAGCCTAAATACGAGTGTTTGACAAGTTTGGGGCTCGGTGATTTTTATCATCCATGTCTTACGTTGGATCTGCAAAATCGAGTCTATCTTTTATGGGAGCTTGTGTTGGCGGCAAAGCCTGTCTTCACCCTAATCCATTCAGCGTACAGGCTTAACACTCATAAATATATCATTGGTAAATATAACGTTGGGCTGTGATTCAGCGTGATAGATCAAGGGGAAAGCGTGCTCGAAAATCAAATGATGTTACTGGCGGTATTTGAACGGGCGGCCTTGATGCTGATGACCTTGTTCTTTTTAACCCGCACTCGACCGTTCCAGCGTTTATTCCAAAAGCGTAATCACACCCCCGCAGAGCTGGTCTCTGTGGCGGCGATATTTTGCTTATTTGCGGTGTTCAGTACTTATACCGGTATTGAGGTTGAAGGCGCGCTGGTTAACGTGCGGATTATTGCGATTATTTCCGGCGGGATTTTATTTGGCCCTTGGGTCGGCATTCCCGCGGGCGTGTTGTCGGGGCTGCATAGATATCTGATTGATATGGATGGCGATACTTCTATCCCGTGTTTAATCGCCAGCATTATTGCCGGTCTAATGGCTACCTGGATTTACTACAAATGCCCCAAATCTAAGTTATGGATTTATGGCATTGTGGCTGGCATGTTGTGTGAAACACTGACCATGTTGTTGATTTGGCTGCTGACAGAGCCGCACCAGGTGGGTGTAGAGATTGTGAGTCACATTGCCTATCCCATGATTGCGGGCACTGTGTGTATCGGACTGATTATCAAGCTAGTGCAAGACCTCGACGATGAGAAAGAGCTCATTGCCGCCAAGCAGGCCAAGCTCGCGCTGGATATTGCCAACAAAACCTTACCTTTCTTCCGCAAAATTGATCGTCATGCGTTAGAGCAAGTGTGCGGTGTGATCCGTAATGAAATCCACGCCGATGCCGTGGCCATTACCGATACTCGCGATGTATTAGCCTATATGGGCGTTGGCAAAGATTACTACGAGGTCGATGGTCATCAAGCGATTAGCGAAATGACTCAAAGGGCGATAGAGCAAGATCAAAACATTATTAACAATGACTTACGCCAATATCATTTATCGGATTTTCATTCGGTCATCATAATCCCGCTGCGCGAAAACGGCACTGTGAGTGGCACGCTGAAGATTTACTATCGCAATACCTATCGTATCACTAGCTCGTTGCGGGAGATGGCTGTGGGTTTGTCGCAGCTGATTTCGACCCAGATGGAAGTGTCGCGTATCGAGCAACTGCAAGAGATGACCCGCAAGGCGGAGTTTACGGCGTTGCAGAGCAAGATTAATCCACATTTTTTATTTAATGCCCTCAATGCGATTTCTTCTTTGATCCGTATTCGGCCACAGCAGGCGCGACAGTTGATTGCTAATCTGGCCGATTATCTGCGCTATAACTTGGCTAAAGGCGATGAGCTGATTGATATCCAAGAAGAAGTGAAACAAGTCCGTGATTATGTGGCGATTGAGCAGGCGCGCTTTGGCGACAAGCTTGAAGTGATCTTCGATGTCGACGATGTGCATTTTTGTGTACCTTGCCTCTTGTTACAGCCGCTGGTGGAAAACGCCATTTTGCACGGCATTCAGCCGCGCAGTGCACCGGGTAGAGTGACGATAGAAGTGAAAAAACTCGATGCAGGCATTCGCGTCGCCGTGCGCGATACTGGTTATGGGATCCGCCAAGAGGTGATTGATGGTGTAGCTGCTGGCCGTGTAGAAAGCAGCAGTATTGGGCTGATGAATGTGCACCAGAGAGTGAAGTTATTGTACGGCGAAGGTTTGCAGCTTAAACGGCTCGAGCCGGGGACTGAAGTCAGTTTTTACTTACCGGAAAATGAGGCGCAAGTATGTTAAAAGCCATCATAGTTGAAGATGAATATCTCGCCCGTGAGGAGCTAGAGTATTTAGTGAAGAGCCACAGTGAGATAGACATAGTGGCTAGCTTCGAGGATGGCTTAGAGGCCTTTAAATATTTGCAGGATCACGAGGTCGATGTGGTGTTTTTGGATATCCAAATACCGTCCATCGATGGCCTTTTGTTGGCGAAGAATCTGCATAAATCGACCCATCCTCCCCATGTGGTGTTTGTGACTGCCTATAAAGAATTTGCAGTAGAAGCGTTTGAGCTCGAAGCCTTCGATTATATTCTCAAGCCCTACAATGAACCGCGGATCATCAGCTTATTGCAGAAGATTGAACAGGTGGGACGACAAGCACCAAAGCCGCAACATGAGGCCGCGAGCAACACCAGTCGAACCGTGAATTTAGTTAAAGGTGAGCGGATTATCGTTACGCCCTGCGAGCAAATTTATTATGCCGAGGCCGATGAAAAACTCACCTATGTGTACACCCGCACCGACCGTTATGTGATGCAGATGACCATCAGTGAGTTTGTCAGCCGCTTGCCTGCTGAAGGCTTTTTCCGCTGTCACCGTTCCTATTGCGTCAATATCAACAAGATCCGCGAAATCGTTCCTTGGTTCAATAGCACTTACCTGATTAGGTTGCATGATTTGTCGTTCGAGGTGCCCGTTAGCCGTAGTAATATTAAGGCTTTTCGACAGCTGATGAGGCTGTAATTGTCATTCATTCCTGCAGATCTGTATTTCATGCCTTAATTGATCGGCGCGAATCGCATCTCTCTTATAGTGGGCTCAATTCCTGATCCCCTAAAGCGAGATGCATCATGACTAAAGAGATGAACCGTACTCGGTACCTGACCTTAGTTGGTACTATTATCACCCAGTTTGCACTCGGCTCAGTTTACACTTGGAGCCTGTTCAATGCGCAGTTGGCCGTTAAGCTCGACGAACCCGTCAGCCAAGTGGCATTTGTGTTTGGTTTGCTGAGTTTGTCTTTGGCCGTGGCATCTTCCATGGCGGGCAAATTACAGGAACGCTTTGGCGTACGTAATGTCACCTTAGGCGCAGGCCTGTTACTCGGCGTTGGATTCTTACTCACTGCTCAAGCCAGTAACTTGATGATGCTTTACCTGTGCGCAGGGATTTTAGTGGGCTTTGCCGATGGCACTGGCTACTTGATGACCTTGTCTAACTGCGTGAAGTGGTTCCCCGAACGCAAAGGGCTGATTTCGGCGTTAGCGATTGGCGCTTATGGTCTAGGTAGCCTCGGATTTAAATACATTAACGTGCTGTTACTCGAAAACACTGGCCTTGAAACCACCTTCCAACTGTGGGGCCTGATCGCCATGGCGTTGGTCTTGTGTGGCGGTATGTTGATGAAAGATGCGCCTGCACAATCAGCCGCAAGTCAGCAAGCCGAAAGCCGCGACTTCACCCTCGCAGAAGCCATGCGTAAGCCACAATACTGGATGCTGGCGCTGATGTTCCTGTCGGCCTGTATGAGTGGTTTGTATGTGATTGGTGTGGCTAAAGATATCGGCGAGAAGATGGTCGACTTGCCTGTACTGGTCGCCGCCAATGCTGTTGCTGTGATTGCTATGGCGAACCTCAGTGGTCGTTTAGTGCTGGGTATTCTGTCGGACAAAATCCCCCGCATTCGGGTTATTTCACTGGCGCAGATCATCACTTTAGTCGGTATGGTGTTACTGTTGTTCATTCCTTTGAATGCTAACCTGTTCTTCGTTGCGGTTGCCTGCGTTGCCTTTAGTTTTGGCGGTACTATCACTGTTTATCCATCATTGGTGAGCGACTTCTTCGGCCTGAATAACCTGACTAAAAACTATGGCGTTATCTACTTAGGTTTCGGTATCGGCAGTATTATCGGTTCGATTGTCGCCTCGTTATTTGGTGGGTTTATTGCAACATTTAACGTGATTTTAGTGCTACTGGTGGTGGCGTTAGTCATGTCATTAACCATTCGTATACCAGAGCCCAAAACTCCTGCGTCAGCTAAGAAAGCGACTAAGAGTACGCCTCGCTTAGTGAATATGACGGCCGAATCTGCATAGGCGTAAGCTAAGCTTTTCCTCTTTAGCTAAAAGCTAACATAAAAAATCCGCAGCCAAATGGCTGCGGATTTTTTACTTTTTATCCCGTATTTTATGGACGAGGTTGTTACTCACGTTTAGGCTCGCTGACTTATCTATGTGATTACACTTTTGATGTTAGCTCAGTGCAGCCTCTTTTTTATCACACCAACAACAGGTAACTTGATAGCCATAAAGCGTTATTCAGGATGTGTTGATGTTAACGGACCCTCTTTTTTGGTTGGTGGCGATACCCGCAGTCTTGATTACTGGGATTTCTAAATCCGGTTTTGCGGGTGGCGTGGGCGGCTTAACTGTCCCACTATTGGCGCTGGCCATTAGCCCTACCACCGCGGCGGCGCTTATGTTGCCGCTGCTGATTTATATGGATTTTTTAAGTGTGCGTTCTTGGTGGGGGCAACATAATCCGCGTCATTTATGGATATTACTGCCCGCAGCGATAGTGGGTATTTTTATCGCTTATCTGTTGTTCGATAGGTTGAATGAAGAATATCTACGGGCGATTTTAGGTTGTGTGTCCCTCGGTTTTGGTTTGTATGGTTTGATCCTTGGGGATAAAACTCAAGCATCACCTTCACCTCTGGTTGGGCGCTTGTGTGGCTTAACCGCCGGATTTACGAGCTTTGTTGCCCATGCGGGCGGGCCGCCACTTAATGCTTATTTGTTGCCGTTGCGCTTGGCCAAGGCAGAGTTTTTAGCCACTGCCGTGGTGTTTTTTGCGGTGGTGAATCTGGTTAAACTTGTTCCTTACAGTTTGCTTGGGCAGATTAACCAAGAGAATATTATCGTTTCTCTGTTATTGGTGCCGCTGGCATGGTTAGGGGTAAAGTTAGGTTTGTTCATTCAAGATAAAATTGACGATAGGTTATTTAAACGCATCATCTTGATTTTAATGGTGCTGGTGGGTGTGCGTTTATTGTGGACGGCGTTATAGTTTTAAGCTTTAGGTTATATTAGTCTGCTAGAGTGCGCGGGTGTTGGGGCGTTTTGATCCCCAGCCGCCCTGAATTTACCTGATAAAAACTCAAAATTACGTTACTGTGAAATCTGCCTGCAATGAGTTTGAAGCTATGAAACGATTACTGATAGTTATCTTAGCCTTAGGCCTTGGCGCTTGTGCTAGCGCGCCAGAACCTAAGCCTGTGGTAAAGCAAGTTGAACCTGTCTCGGTTTGGAACGATAGCAATATCTCCGAACTCCATTCTGAGTGGCGTGGAGTACCTTATCGCCTTGGTGGTGGCACTAAGCGTGGCATAGATTGCTCGGCCTTTGTGTCGGTCGCCTATCAGAAGATGTTGGGTATGACCTTACCGCGCACAGTCGAAGAGCAGCAAGCCTTAGGTAAACCTGTGCCGAGAAATCAACTGCGCAAGGGCGACTTGGTCTTTTTCAAGACGGGCTGGAGCACACACCATGTCGGCATTTATGTGGGAGACGATAATTTTCTCCACGTTTCCACTAGCCAAGGGGTGAAGATTTCGAGCCTGCATAACAGTTATTGGGCGTCTAAGTATTGGAATGCACGGCGGATTTAACATATCTTCTTTATGCACTTGAGCTTATAAGTTAGCGGAGACAATATGTCCTTAGAGCCTGCGTTATCCCAGAGTGACCCTTTACCTACTTCTGTTTTTCTCGCCATTTTCTCCGCCGTATTCTTGCCCATGTTTTTGGCCGCGGTTGATCAAACCTTACTCGCGACGGCGACGCCTGCCATAGTTGAAGATCTTGGCGGTCTGCGCCAAGCCTCGTGGATCACTATCGGCTATATGCTGGCGATGGCCGCTTCTGTACCGATTTATGGCTGGTTAGGGGATAACTTCGGTCGCGCGAAAATCCTGATGATCGCCTTAGTGGTTTTTGCACTGGGCTCCATCGTTTCGGCGAGTGCAGGCACTATGGACCACATGATCGCCGGACGTATCTTGCAGGGTATGGGCGGTGGCGGTTTGATGAGTTTGTCCCAATCCTTAATTGGTGAGTTAGTGCCTATTCGGCAGCGGGCGCGTTTCCAAGGCTATTTTGCCGCTATGTTTACCCTCGCGAGTGTCGGCGGCCCTGTGATTGGCGGGATTGTGGTGCACGCCTATTCGTGGCATTGGCTGTTTTGGGCGAATATTCCACTGGCTATGCTGGCCGTATGGCGGCTCAATGGCTTACATAAGCGCAGCGTTAAACCCGTTCGCCAAGGCAAGTTTGATTTAGTGGGCGTGGTCTTGTTTCCGGCTATTATCACCGCGCTGTTGTATTGGTTATCTGTGGCGGGGCAAGAGTTTGCTTGGCTTTCTGCGACCAGCTTAGGCTTTGCCGTCTTTGTGGTGGTTGGCATTTTATGCTTGTTATTGTGGGAACGGCGATTGGCGAGTCCGTTTCTGCCGTTAGATTTACTGGCGAAGAAGGCCGTGTATATGCCACTGCTAACGGCGGCGCTGTTTGCGGCCTGTTTGTTTGCGATGATCTTCTTCCTGCCGATTTATCTGCAGGTGGGCTTACATACTAATCCCGCTAAAACTGGTTTACTGCTCTTGCCTATGACCTTCGGTATCGTCACTGGCTCGACGATAGCAGGCCGACTGTTAAGCAAAGATGTCGCGCCTAAGTGGTTGCCGACCTTTGGTATGGGTTTAGCTTTCATCGGCTTGTTATTGATTAGTTTTGTGCCGCCTAATGCCAATGTGATCGGCGGCTTAGGTGTGTTGGTTGGGATAGGGCTAGGGACTGTGATGCCGAGTGTGCAGCTCGTGGTGCAGAGCGTGTCGGGCAAGGCGCGACTCAGTCAAGTCACGGCCATGGTGTCGCTGTGTCGTTCTATGGGCGCTGCTATCGGCACTGCGTTATTTAGTGTGCTGCTTTATAGTCTGCTGCCACTCAAGGGTTCAGAGCTTG
The DNA here is from genome assembly GCF_025653905.1 of Shewanella sp. SM71. Taxonomy (NCBI): domain Bacteria; kingdom Pseudomonadati; phylum Pseudomonadota; class Gammaproteobacteria; order Alteromonadales; family Shewanellaceae; genus Shewanella; species Shewanella sp. SM71. Next base: position 31,864 of record NZ_JAKKRW010000030.1, on the reverse strand, counting down.
GCATCGCCACCATTAAAACTCTGCCGACAGAGGTGGTGCATCACGCCTTCCAATATGGATTTATGGCCGCTGCGGGTGTGGCATTGTGCGCCGCGATAGTCGGTTTTTTATCCCCTGCGACGGCATTAAAAGATCATGATAGCGAAACTGCGCAGTAAGCCTAGATTTGCAGGTGCACGACCCATTTAAGCCGTGTACTATTTGCGCTGAGCCGTATTTTTGTGGCCTTATTCGATTCCAGGACATAAGCATGACAACAACAAAACACTGGACCCTAAAGAGCATAGCCAACGAGTTGGGTGTCTCTAATGCCACTGTGTCTAACGCGTTTAATCGCCCCGATCAATTATCGGAAAAACGTCGTAATGAAATTTTAGCGGCTTGCACTAAGTTGGGTTATTTCGGACCAAATAAAGCGGCTCAATCCCTACGTAAGGGCAAGTTCGATACTGTCGCCTTGGTGCTGTCGGATAGCGTGGAATACATGGTGTCCGATCCCGTCGCCAGTAAATTTATGAAGGGCGTAGCCTCTGTCTTGGAGCAAGAAAAACTCAATTTGCTGCTGTTTTCGGGCAGTTCAGACAGTGTAAATGCGGTAGCCGATTTTGTGGATGGTTTTATTTGTTATGGTCGTCCGCGCAATGCCCTGTTGGCCGAGCAGTTAAAGCAGGTAAAGAAAAAGGTCGTCACGGTCGATTTTGATATCCATCGCAATGCGTCTGTGAGCATAGACAATAAGTTAGCGGCCTATGAAGTGGCAAAACTGGCATTGCAGTCGCCAGCTGACAATGTGGCCATTTTGGGGCTACGTTTGCTCGATACCCACTTAACTTGCCGCGTGTATGATTTAAATTTGTTAGAAATCGATACCTCTGTTGCCCATCAAAGGTTACAGGGTTACTTGCAAGCGATTGAAGAAGTGGGCGTTGTTCTGGGGCCGGACCGCATTTGGAATATCCCCGAGAGCAATGCCGACTATGCGGCGATAGCGGCAAAAGAAGCGCTGAACTCGACTCCGCGGCCGAATGTATTTTTATGTATGAGTGACTTAATCGCCTTGAGTGTGCTCGGTGAGGCGCAGGCCATGGGGCTGAGTGTTCCCGAAGATGTGCGAGTAGTGGGCTTTGATGGCATAGATGAAGGCACACGTTCAAATCCGCCGTTAACGACCGTCTATCAATACTCTGAGCAGAAGGGCCGAAAAGCGGCGCAAATGTTTGTCAGTGATGCCGTGCATGCGGAAGTTTTGGGCTATGAATTACGCCTCGGTAAGAGCTGCTAGTCTCTACATCTTTTAACTAAAAAAGGCGCATTCAATGCGCCTTTTTGCTATCTCAAAACTATGGCTTGAACTTAAACCCAAGCTCAAGCCCGAACAGGAACTCAAGCTTATGCTTGAGCCAGCAGTTTTGATAACGACACTTGTGTCTCTTTACCTTGCTTATCTATTAGGGCGATTTGGCCATCTTTGTTGGCAAAGTCGAGGGTGAGGCTCGCCTGTGAATCGGCCGCTGTCCAAGATAAGGTTAACGTGCGTTCTGCTGATGCCATCGTAAATCGGCCATCGAAGGCTGGGCTGCTATTACGCAGTTTAATCAGTTGAGTCAGCGCCTTAACTACAGGTTTCTGTAACGCTTGTTGCACTTTTTCACGGTTCAAGTAAGGACGATTAATATCGCGACCGACATGGGTGTTGTTGAGCAGTTCCATATCATTTGGAATCGCCAGCAGACCCGCGTAATACACCTGCGGAATACCCGGTGCGAAAAACTGAATCGCCCGCGCCATCAAATAATCTAAGTCATTCTGGCCGAGCGCATCGTAATAGGTGCAGTTGATTTGATATAAATCGACGTTACTGGCGGCCGCGCCTGTGGCTTGAAGACTCTCGCCCTTACTGTTGCCATGTATGGTTTCAACCAGATTATCGATTTGATTTTCGGTCAATAATCCGCGCAAGCCATCCATAGGGCCGACGTCGATAATGCCGATGCCGTCGTGGGTGTCGAGTACGGTAATGCAGTTGCGTGGCGCCATTTCCAGCCAATGGGTCAAGGCTTGGCAATCTTGGCTAAACAGCGTGTGCAAGATGAGCGGTGGCAGGGCGAAGTCGTACACCATGTCGACCCGCTTGGCGATTTCGACTTGAGTCATGTGGTGCGAATGAATTTCGGCCAGCGTTGTCATACCTAACTCATTGGCTTGATTAGCTAATTTATCCACGAACTCGAAGGACTCTTCAATCATAAAGCAGCTAGTGCCGGGCTTTTTAATCGCATAGCCCGCAGCATCTAAGCGGATCAGATTCACTTTACTGTGGTCGAAACGCGCCAGTACTCGGTTTAAATAGTCTTTACCCGCGGCGGAATGAACGTCGATATCGATTTGATTGCGGGTAAAGGTGGTCCAAAACTCTTCGGTCGAGCCATCGGCTAAGGTGTAAGTGCTGAAGCAACTGCCCGGGCGTGGACGATAGATAGCGGCTTGATCTTGCGCGCTTAACCCTTCAGGAAATACCTTGTCTTTGGTTAAAAATAAATCCCAGTAAGCCGATTGTTTGCCGTGCTTGAGTACGTCTTTAAATTCGGGCGACTCGGCGGACATGTGGTTAACGATAAGGTCGGCCATGATGTCGTAATCATCACCAATGCGTTTAACGTCATCCCAATTGCCTAAGCGTGAATCGACTTGCACATGGTCTATCGGATCGAAGCCTGCATCGCTGCCGTCAATGGGAAAATAGAAAGGCAAAAGATGTACGCCGCCGAATAGACCTTGCAACTCGTCATCGAGCAGCGCTTTGAGCTCCTTGAGCCCGGCATTGGTAATTCTGTCGACATAGGTGATCAGTTGCACTTGGTTTTTCATACTTTGCCCACGCTTGAGTTGTCTTTTTAGAGTAAAGGTTAATGGCAATCCTTTAATTGATTGCACAACTAAACTTAATCGATTAAGTTGTATATTTAACCAATATGAAACATTATTCAAGTGGTTTGTTGGATTTTTGAGTTAGTCTCAAGTTTTGGGGGAGGCTGGCTCACTGCTGTACACAAAAGCCGAAACCCTTTCAGTATGCTGTCACTGAGCTGCTGAGAGCGAGTAGGTATAATAACGATAAGGTGAAATGGTATGGTAAGTGATTCAAAAGGTTGCGATAACCGCAATCATACCCGTATTCGGGTACTCACATATTTAATGTTTTTCATGTTCGCTATGACCTCTGATGCCGTGGGCGTCATTATTCCTGAGTTGATATCCCAGTTTGGTTTGTCCATGTCGCAGGCCAGTGCCTTCCATTATATGCCGATGATTTTTATCGCGGTGAGTGGACTGTTTTTAGGCTTCTTGGCGGATAAGATAGGGCGTAAGTTAACCATTCTATTGGGGTTATTGTTATTCGCGCTCGCCTGCTTCATGTTCGCGCTGGGGGAATCGTTTTACTATTTCTTGTTCCTACTCGCCTTTGTCGGCACGGCGATTGGCGTCTTTAAAACCGGCGCGCTGGGGCTTATTGGCGATATCTCGACTTCCTCAAAACAGCATTCGAGCACTATGAATACGGTAGAGGGCTACTTTGGTGTCGGTGCCATGATAGGGCCGGCCATCGTTAGTTATTTACTGATCAGCGGCGTCTCTTGGAAGTATCTGTATTTTGGCGCGGGTTGCTTCTGTTTAGTGCTGTGTTGGTTAGCTTATCGGGCGGATTATCCGCAAATCAAACGTTCCTCGACGGATGCCATTAACCTTGCCAGCACCTTTAAGATGATGAAAAACCCTTATGCATTAGGGTTCTCGCTCGCGATAGGTTTATACGTTGCCACCGAAGTGGCGATTTACGTGTGGATGCCGACCTTGCTGCAAAGCTATCAAGGTGATTACACCACACTGGCCGCTTATGCCTTGACGATCTTTTTTACCCTGCGTGCTGGTGGGCGCTTTTTAGGTGGCTGGGTGCTCGATCGCTTCCCATGGCAGCAAGTGATGTTCTGGTTTAGCTTCGCGATAAGTGCTTGTTATCTTGGGTCTATGATCTACGGCATTGAAGCGGCAGTCGTCTTGTTGCCCTTGTCTGGGCTGTTTATGTCCATGATGTATCCCACGCTTAATTCTAAGGGGATTAGCTGTTTCCCCGTAGATCAGCATGGCTCTGTGGCTGGGGTGATTCTGTTTTTTACTGCCGTGTCCGCCGCCGTTGGGCCCTTGTTGATGGGGTTAGTGGGCGATATTTTCGGCCATGTTAAATATGGCTTCTACCTCGCCACTGGTTTTGCCATTTTGTTGTGCCTTCTGAGCGGATTTAATCTCGTTAAAGATCCTGCCCGCCATTTGTTAACTTTCGATACGCACTAATTTGGGCTGTGACAGAAAATATTTTTTTGTCACATTTCTTCAATTAATCAATACGTTGATCTGGTACACCCAGAGTGCGAACCAAAATTGTGCAAAAAACACACTTGATTTTTGTTATTAAGTTGCTAACTTGTTAACTTAATCGATTAAGTTGGTTGGGGGTTAAGTTCAATATGACCTTGAGCAATCACTAAGATGGTTCTTCGATTAATCACAATTCGGTAGATGTAGCCATGGGGAGATAGGGCTGCATCTCAAATATGGGTGGGGACATAAAAATGATAAAAAGCACATCACAGAAATTCTTGTTAAGTACATTGGCCGTGTTGGTGAGTTCTCACCTTTGGGCAGCCGACGCACCACAACAGGAAGAAGCCAAGAAAGACGCGTTAGGTTTAGAAAGAATTACCGTGACTGGGGTTGCCCGCGGCACTCGTGTTATGGACTCGAGTGTGTCAGTCAGCAGTGTGTCACTGGCTGAGCTTGAAGTGAGTACGCCGCGTTCATCTGCCGAAGCATTCCGTATTATTCCGGGGATGAAGGTCGAGTCTACTGGCGGTGAAGGTAACGCTAACATAGCTGTGCGTGGTTTACCTGTGGCGTCTGGTGGTGCTAAGTTCCTACAAATTCAAGAAGATGGTTTGCCAATCCTACAGTTTGGCGATATCGCCTTCGGTAACGCAGATATCTTTTTACGCTTAGATTCAACAGTGCAAACCATTGAATCTATCTGTGGCGGCTCTGCATCGACTGCGGCCAGTAATGCCCCTGGCGGCATTATCAATGTGATCAGTAAAACCGGTACTTCGGATTCGGGCAGTGTGGCTACCACCTTAGGGCTGGATTACGATACCTTCCGTACCGACTTTGAATACGGCACTAGCATCAACGACAGCCTGCGTTTCCATGTGGGTGGTTTTGTGCGTACGGGCGAAGGCCCACGCGATGCTGGCTATAACGCTAACAAAGGCGGCCAGATCAAAGCTAACTTAACCAAAGAATTCGATAAGGGTTATGTTCGTCTGTATTTCAAACATTTAGATGATAAAAGCATTGGTTACTTACCTATGCCTATGTACTCGGATGGCAGTTCAATCCCAGGTTTTGATGCGAAATCCGATGCGATTCAATCCGCGTATTTCCAGTCAACTTTGAGCTTAGGTGCCGATGGCGAACGTCGCCGTGGCGATATGCGCGATGGCATGAATCCAGTGGTCGATTCTGTCGGCTTAGAGGCTTCATTCGATTTAGGTAACGATTGGCAGGTTGAAAACCGTTTCCGTTTCTCCGATGTGAGCGGTAACTTTATCGCGCCATTTCCTGCCGAAGTGGCAAACGGTAGCGATATCGCGACCAGTATTGCTGGCACTGGCGCTAAGTTGATTTACGCCAATGGACCTAATTCTGGTAGTCAGATGGACGGTTTAGCCATGCGTATCAATACCTTTGACGTGCAGATGAATGACTTTGGCTCAATCGTAAACGACCTGAAATTGACTAAAACCTTCGACGATACCAGCGTGACCTTAGGTTACTACAATGCGGTGCAAAACATCAGCATGACCTGGATGTGGAACTCTTATTTGATGGAAGTCAAAGGCGATAATGCCGCACTATTAGATGTGGTTGCCGCCGATGGCACTGCGTATTCTGACAATGGACTCTATGGTTATGGCGTACCTTACTGGGGAAATTGTTGCCAACGTAATTACGATACCGACTACACCATTAAAGCGCCTTACCTCGCGTTAGCATCGAGTTTTGGTGACTTGTCGCTCGATGCCAGTGTGCGTTATGACAGTGGTGATGCGAGCGGTAACTACGCAGGTAGCGTGCAATCGCAAGTGGATATGAATCTTGATGGAATGATTTCAATCCCTGAGCAGAGCGTGTCTTCCATCGATAATGCGAACCCTCAGCCAGTGAATTACGATTGGAGCTATACGTCTTACTCATTAGGTGCTAACTATCAATTTGCCAGTGACTTAGCTGCCTTCGGTCGCTTGAGCCACGGTGGCCGCGCCAATGCCGACCGTCTGTTATTTGGTAAAGTGCGTGCCGATGGTTCAGTTGCGAAGGAAGATGCGGTTGATATCGTTGACCAGTACGAGTTAGGTGTTAAGTACCGTTACGATGATTTGTCTGTGTTCGCGACGGCGTTCTACTCTGAAACCGAAGAGCAAAACTTTGAAGCCACCAGCCAACGTTTCTTCGACCGTAAGTACAAAGCCAAAGGTATCGAAATCGAGTCGGCCTATTTTATCGGTGACTTCGACTTTAGAGGCAACCTGACCTGGACCGATGCTGAGATTGCTAAAGATGCATTGACGCCAGAAGTGGTGGGTAATATCCCAAGGAGACAGGCTGACTTTATCTACTCCTTGATGGGCCGTTACAACTTTGACCAAGGTTCTGTGGGCGTTAACTTAATCGGTACCACTGATTCCTATGCTCAAGATAATAACGACTTAAGCTTCGATGGCTACAACCAAGTGAATACTTTCGCGACTTACAATCTGACCGAAGCCATGAGTGTGTCCTTAAACGTCAATAACTTGTTTGATGTCACAGGTATTACTGAGGCGGAAGAAGGCTCAATCCCTGATAACAATATCATCCGTGCCCGTACTATTAATGGCCGCACCACGAGTGCGACGCTTAAATACGAGTTCTAAGCGGATGTTGCGACAAAAATAATGCTAAGCCCAAAACAGCCCATGAAAGTGGGCTTTTTGCCCGATACAGAATGCAGAATATAGAATACAAAGTTGGAGTGGAAATGACGGTATTACTCAGTTTCGGTGAGGTGTTAGTAGACTTGCTGCCAACCGATGCCACAGGCAAACATCATCAGCTGATTGCCGGTGGCGCGCCCGCCAATGTGGCTGTGGGTTACGCGAAACTCGGCGGTAAGAGTTACTTTGCCGGTGGCATCAGCGCGGACCATTATGGCGTTATGTTAAAGCAAGCCTTAGCGGTTCAGGGCGTGGCGACCGATTATCTTGCCGAAGTGCCGGGCGCCGCTACCGCGACTGTGCTGGTCAATTTAGATGAACAGGGTGAACGCACCTTTGAGTTTAACCGTAATGGCACAGCCGATATGCGCTACAGCAATCAGCATTTCGACCATATTCCATGGCAGGGGATTGATATCTTTCATCTTTGCTCTAATACCTTTACTGAAATTGCCATCTTTAACACTAGCCTTTATGGTGCGCGTTGTGCCAATGCGTTCGCGACTTTAGTGAGTTTCGATGTGAACCTGCGTTTATCCCTGTGGCAGGACACGTCTTTGTTGGCCGAGCGGGTTGAGCAGTGTTTTCGTTACACCCAAGTGCTGAAAATGAGCCGCGAAGAAGCGGACTACTTAGCGTTAGCGCGGGATAAGAGTTTTGAAGATTATCTGCAGTTTTGCCTCGCCCAAGGGGTTGAGGTGATTTTGGTCACCGATGGTGCCAATACAGTACAATGCATCACAGGGCAGCAAAGGTTTAGCGTACCCGTCCCCAAAATCTCAGCCGTCGATACTACGGCGGCAGGCGACAGTTTTATCTCAGGCTTCCTGTTCGCTTTAGGCTTAGGGCTCGAACATGATCTTGAATCCGATTTAGGAAATGTAGGCTTGAAACAAAGGCTAGAAAGCAAAGCGCATTTAGAAGCGGCGGTGGTATTTGCAACTCGCTGCGGCGCGATTACCTGCGGGCAAAAAGGCGCGTTTCCCTCTTTGCCCACACTGGCTCAGGTGAGCTCATTTTTGCTTTAGATCTGAGCCGATATTTGTCTCTTCTCCTTGGCATAAATTGCACATATATTTCAATGTAATGTACTAAATCTATTTTTTATGCTGAAAATATCGCTAAAGCAGATGAATATTAAAAATATACTGCTATAGTATAACTATTATTTTTTTTCATCATAAAAAGTCTGCGTTAGTGATAGTTGTTACTGTGTAATACCTGTGGTGAAACGTAGCACTTTGAGGTGGTACTTATGTCTGATATGAAAAACGTAGAAAGTGATACCCAAATAAATCAGATGCTTAACATGAGAAACCAGCTAGCTGTGCAGATGGCTGCGTTAGATCGTGAATTGCAAATACTGCTTCTTAAACAAAAGCGTGATGGATTTCAGCCGCTAACGCAACAGACAGTACAAGAGATGGTGGCCGAACATATGGGGCAGCTAAAAGTGAAGGAGCTAACCTTATTTGCCGATATTGCGCCAGCTACTTACTACAAAATTATGAGTAAGCTTGAGTCGGTAAAAATTGGCACCCTAAAGACACTACTCAATACCATTGGGTTAGATTTATTTATTGGTAAGAAAGCACCGGACGTTAGTGTTCAAATTAGCTCTTCGAATGAGGCTAAGTCATGAGAGCTAATCGAATTGGTTATGTCTACAGTAACAACCGATTTGCCGGTGAACTGCTAGAGTACGACACGCTAGAGGGGTATGAGTACAGCTTCACCTATGCGGCCTCGTATATTGCCTCAGGCCTGCCGCAGATTGGCTATAAGCTGCCAATCACCCATGAGCCATACCGCCGAAACTATTTGCCGCCATTTTTTGCTAACCTGATGAGTGAAGGTTGGGTGAGGCGTCATCAAGCGAGAATCGCGAGATTAGATCAAGATGACAAGTTTGGCTTATTACTGGGAAATGGTGCCGAGCTTATTGGTCCCGTCAGTGTGCTGACTGAGTATCGTGGTGATGATATCTCGCCCGCGATAGAATTGATCTCTGTTCCGATGAAAAGCCTTAAAGGTTACCAGATTGATTTTCCTCGCAGTGAGTTTAACGAAGTGGCCATGGAATCCTTAGGTGGCGTATCTATCTCTGGTGTTCAACCTAAAATGTTTCTAACCTATGTTGAAGGCAAACCCAAAACACTGACCAACGCCGTCGGCATGGGACCATACATAGTTAAACCTTCTCCCAACGACTTTCCAGAGTTGGCGGAGAACGAATTTATGGTTATGCAGTTGTGTAAGGCAGTTGGTTTCAATGTTGCTGAACATCACTTAGTTCCCTTTAGTTGCGGGCAACTGGCCTATGTGACTGCACGGTTTGATCTGGATAGAGAGACTGGTAGAAAGCGTGAATTTATCGAAGATCTGGCATCTGCGCTAAATGTTGCGCCGGGGAATAAGAGTAGCGATACATTGTCCTATGAAAGAGCGATTAAAGAAGCGTATCAATTGAGTGGTGGCCATGTGCAATTGCTCAAAGATGGCTTTCTGCAGGTCCTAATGGCCTATATCGTTGGCAACAATGATTTGCATTTGAAAAATATTTCCCTTAGCCGTGCTAGTGACAGTAACAGGGCCTCTGGGTACACCCCCATCTATGACATGGTCTCAGTTGCTCCCTACAAGCAATACGATAATTCGGGTGAGTTAAGTATTTGGTTACTTGAGTCAGAGGTGGAAAGAGGATTCAGTACATCATCATATGAGCATTATGGTTACTATACTGGCCATGATTTTAGTGCCTTTGCTGAAGCGATTGGGTTGGGTGAACGAGCAGGAAAAGTATTGATGAATGACCTTGGCAAAAAAGTGGCAAAAGCTCGGGAGAAGGTTATTGAGAATGCCCCCGGTAGTGAACAGCTGAAGCAAATAATTAGTGATAGGATAACGGCCAGATTAAGCACTCTGACTCGGCCAACGCTTTGGTAATAACTTGCTGCAATTGGCTAAGTTGAAAGTGTTTGTTTTTCAATATTACCCTTTGTGCTCATTGCATCTCCTCTATACATACAAATGCTACGCATATAGCGCGAACCTCATCACGTTTTAGTCGCTCCATTGGTTAGGCATTTATGCTATTTTAGCTGCGGCTTAAGGTCGAAGCTGTCGCGGCTTCTTCCATGCTTGATGTCGACAATTTTCACTTCGGCATGTTTCATTTCAACATCATTGGGGATTTCCTATGAGCAAAGCAAAAATCGGTATTGTGACGGTCAGCGATCGCGCCAGCGCGGGAATTTATGAAGATATCTCAGGCAAGGCGATTATCGACACGCTCAACGACTATCTCACCAGCGAGTGGGAGCCGATTTATCAAGTGATCCCCGATGAGCAGGATGTGATTGAAGCGACGTTGATCAAGATGGCCGACGAGCAGGATTGCTGTTTGATTGTCACTACGGGCGGCACTGGCCCAGCGAAACGCGATGTCACCCCAGAAGCGACAGAAGCCGTCTGCGATCGCATGATGCCAGGCTTCGGTGAGTTGATGCGCGCCGAGTCATTAAAATTTGTGCCTACCGCCATTTTGTCTCGTCAAACCGCAGGGTTACGTGGCGATTCATTGATTGTGAATTTGCCCGGCAAACCAAAATCGATTCGCGAATGTTTAGATGCCGTGTTCCCCGCCATTCCTTACTGTATCGACTTGATGGAAGGCCCGTATTTAGAGTGCAATGAGTCGGTTATCAAGCCATTCAGGCCTAAGGCTAAGTAATCTTGCTATCGAGCCTGTAAAAAAATAAAGCCACTGAAAATCCAGTGGCTTTATTGTTTGAGGAGCTTAGGATTCATAACTGATTAATCTGCTGCTTTAGCTCGTACTCTGGCTCTGTCACTATTTTTTCAAGCACTTGTACTCGCTCGATTAGTGTTTGGTTTTGTAGGCTGAGTTGAGTCACTTTGTCCTCAAGGTGCCTATCGTCTGCGGTGCCCACTCCAAGTTGGTGTGCCTTTAGATAGTGTTTAAACATTTCAGTGGCGCTGAGGCCAATAATGAAGCTGACCATAATCACCATTAAGACAAATTCGTTTTCCATAACAAACTCCCGTAGCTATTGAGGTTTTCAACTTGGGAGCGACTTAGTTATCGCTCCTCAAGTTTGTCGGTTTAAGTTTATCGTCCCCAAGTTTATCAATCGAAGCGACCTATAAACCGAAGATTACTTTTTCACTCTTGAGCGACCTTTCCATGCCAAACGCCAGCAATACCGCGATGGCGAGTGTGCCTAAGGTCGAAACCAGTAACTGCAACATGGGTAAGTCTTTACCTTTGATAAAGTCCATTAATGCCTGTTGCTGACCCGAGACGGGCAACCACTGCAGCATATCTGGCGCTATGTTGTAACTGGCGGCCATCGACAGGGCTAAGGGCACAAACAGCACCATAGTCAGATAGGACTGAGCTTCCTTAAAGGTTTTCGCCATAAAAGACACAAAAAGTTGCAGACAAGCGGCCATTAACGCGACGGGGATGCCGACCACTAACATCAGCAGCATAAATTCTGTGGTGATGTTGACGCTAAAGCCTAATTCCTGCCATGGCACAAAGGCGTAGGCGATTTTAGACACCAGCAAAATCAGCACTAAACCGAGCAGAGCGAACAGGCTCACCGCAATAATTTTTGACAGTACTAATTGGCGAGTGGTCAGCGGATGGCTCAGTAGCAGGGCCAAGGAGTTACGTTCGCGCTCACCGGCACTGGTGTCGATCGCTAGGTTCATCCCCGAGATAAATACCGAGTAGATCATAGTGAAAATGGCGATACCTAAGATCATCCCACCTTTAGAGTCTGTAGTGGCTTTGTCTTGCACATTCACTTTAAGCGGTTGCACCACGCGGGGGTCAATACCGCGGGCGATTAAACGTAAACTGCCCATTTCAGCGCTGTAGGCCTGCAGTTGCTTCTCGAGTCTGCGAATCGAGTTCTGTAATTTCTCTTCAGAGTTATCGGCCACGATAGTGATTTCGGCGCTTTTGCCTTGGTTCATCTGCGCGGCATAGTCGGTGCTGATGATCAGTTCTATTGCTTTAAGGTCTTTGGCGTCAGAGCCATCGGCTGCGCCTTGAGTGATGCCTTTATTCGATAAAAATCTTACTAAATCCGGTGCTTTATCGGGATTTTTAATAGTGATTTTCAAATCATCGGGGCTGGTTAGCTGGCCAATTAACACCATAAATAGGCCGCACATGATCAGCGGCGTGCCTATGGCGTAGTAGAGACCCGCCATCACAGAGCGCTTATCGCGGGCGGCATCGATGAGTTCTTTACGAACCATAGCCATTATTTTATTCATGCTGTCATTCCCTTATCCATGATCTTATCTATCTGAGCTTGTACAGTATTGATGCTGCCTGCATTCTTGTTAGTTTGAGTCATCATGCCGCTATCCCTTCATCCGTGCCGATAAGTTGAATAAAGGCTTCTTCGAGTGAGTCTTTGCCAGTTTGAATGCAAAGCTCAGTTGGGCTGCCAATGGCGACGACTCTGCCTTGGGCCATGACGATCACTTGGTCACACAGCGCGGCGACTTCCTGCATCACGTGGCTGGAGAACAGCACGCAATGTCCTTGATTTTTAAGGTCGATAAGAATGTCGCGCAATAGGCGAGTGCTCATCACATCCAGCCCACGTGTCGGCTCGTCGAGGATAATATTGCTCGGGCTGTGGACGATTGCCTGTGCGAGGGCGGTTTTCATTCTTTGTCCTTGGGAGAAGCCTTTGCAGCGGCGATCGCTAATGTCTTCGAGGCGCAATTTCGCAATCACTTGGCTGGTGGCTTCCTTGGCGTCCTTGGATGATAAGCCGCTTAGCTCGGCAAAATAGCGAATGTATTCCCTTGGTGTTAAGCGTTCATACAGACCAAAAGGGTCGGGGAATAGCCCGAGTTGCTGCTTAGCGCCAATAGGGTCGATGGCGACATCTATGCCTTCGATTTCAGCCTTGCCGTTATCGGGTTTCAGCAGGCCAAAGATAGTACGTAAACAGGTGGTTTTACCTGCCCCGTTCGGGCCGAGTAGTCCTGTGATTTGGCCGTTTTGTGCGACGAAACTTAAGTCATTCAGCGCCTGCACGTCACCGATGCGCTTGGAAAGATGGGATACTTTAATCATGGCTTATTCCTTAGCTCCAGTGCTGGCGTGATCATCTGTTGTCGTGGTTTTTGTGCTGGTCGCATTAAGCGGTTCCACCGAGCTGGCATTTAAATAAAAGCTACGGCGCACATCTTTATTCAAACATTCGCCGTCGAGATCGTTGACTGAGCCCGAGCGGACGAGATCGGCAATCAGGTTATTGGCGCAGGATTGATAGGCCACACTGTGGGTCGCATAAGGAGCGACAAAGTGTTTGGCATTGGTGAGTTTTTCCATGGCTAACTCGCCCCAGCTTGGTGGGGTGGCGGGGTCGATTTCGCCGGATAACAACAAGGTCGGAATGTTGCTGTTAATGGGCTCGCTAAAGCTGTCATCGACCGCAGGGACTTTCCATACTGAACAAGTCGCCTCTAAGCCTTCGAGCATGGTTCTGCCCATAAAGGATTTTTTGGCCTGCTCGCGCATGATTGGGGTAATGCGGTGCATATCTTCGCCACAGACCACAGAGGCATGCATGCCCATCGCCATGCCAGCATTGTCGATAGTGAGGGCATAGAGGCCGAGTGTGGGTTGGAAGTTGTTTTTCGATGCTTGATGAATCGCATGGGGCAAGAGGGCGCGCACATTGGCTTGATACAGTGCCATGCGGATCGAGCCAGAGAATTTACCGCGCGTCATGGTCAACATGGTTTTTTCGCCCGTGACGGGATCGTAAACGTTTTCCATCACAGGGCCTGTGGCGAGCTTAGCGTCGACTCGCTCAAAGTCTGCCTTTAACTGGGGAAATTGACTGTTACAGGCGACAGTTGCTTGGCAATCCTTAAACAATAAGTCGAAGCCACGATCAATCGCAGAGCCAATTTCTAATACGCTTTGCTGCATGGGCACTATGCCGTCTAAGGTCACTGTGGCTAAGTGCTCTGGATATAAACGCATGTAAAGTTGTGCCATGCGAGTGCCGTAGGAGATGCCGTAAATATGCAGTTTTTTATAGCCTAAGTGCGCTCGCACGGCTTCGAAGTCTTTAATCGCATTGAGGCTGCCATATTGGGTCACGTCGGCATCAATTTTGGCTAAGCATTTTTGCGTTTCGGCTAAGGTATCGACATTATCGTCATCGAAGGACAGTGGAGATTGAGCACCTTCATCGCAGGCCAGTACATTCGAACGGCCAGTGCCCCTTTGATCGATCAGTAAAATATCCCGCTGTTGGCGGACTTTGCTCAGCATGGCATCGAAACCTGCCGCGTTCTCTATGGCCGATTGTCCTGGGCCGCCGGCAATCGCTAGCAAGGCTTCTTCATGGTTGGCATTTTTCACCGCAGGCAAAACAACGTAATGTACTTGGATCTGTTTGCCATCGGGTTTGTTAGGGTTTTCTGGCACAGTCACAAAACCGCAGTTTAGGCGATCGGAAACGCCTTCTACATAACAAGTGTCGGTCTTATTCGCGATATCTGCCGTCGTTTGTGTCTCTTGGCTTTTAACATCACTCGCCCACGTCGCCGTACTTGCCATTGCCAGTATGAGGGCGCTCATTCTCAAAGTACGCGTGCGCCATGTGGCACCATGGCGTGGCTGAGTTGGCACAAGGCGTTGAACTGTGTTGCTTAACTTCCTGTGTGTCATGCTATCTATCATGCGCGCTTTCCTTTTTGCATTTCAGGACGAGTATGTTAATTTAAATACCAGTGTATCGGTGTATCAATGTATTAATACAGTGTGTAAAGGCTAATGTTAGAACTTTTAAATGTCAACCCCAGCAGTGGTGAACCCATTTACAAACAATTACACGAACAAGTCGTGCGTTTAATTGTGGGCGGTCAACTGCAAGTGGAAGACGTATTACCCTCAGTGCGACAGATTGCCGAGCATTTAGCGGTAAATCCCATGACAGTTTCCCGCGCTATTCAACAGTTGGTTGACCAAGGTTGGCTCGAACGCCGCCGTGGCCAAGCGACAAAAGTTGCGTTGCGAACTGAGACTATGACATCGGGTATTAGCCTGCTTGAACCCCAGCTTGATGCCCTGCTGTCGCAGGCAAAGCAGTTAGGTGTCAGCTTGCCCGAGTTGCTGCAACTGCTAAATGAGCGCTGGCAAGATTAGAAAGTAATGTACCGATAAATAGAATAAAAAGGATGAAATTCGATGGACCAAAAGCGCACGTCAATACTTGAATTTAACCGAGTGAATAAAGTCTTTCGCGGTAAAGGCGCAGGTGAAAAGTGGGCGCTTAAGGATTTATCGTTAACTTTGTCGGCGGGTATGGTGGTGGGGTTATTGGGGCAAAATGGGGCGGGTAAATCAACCCTAATGCGCTGCGCCTTAGGTGTGCTCACACCGGATTCTGGCAGTATTGTTACTTTAGGCGAAACGCCCGCAAACTTAACCTCAAAGGCAAAGGAGCGTTTAGGTTATGTACCGCAGCAACCTTTTGGTTATGAAGGTTTTACCATTGAACGCGCCCTTGATTTACACCGCAGCTTTTATCCCAATTGGGACATGCAATTAGAGCAAGATTGGTTGGTACGTTTCGAGTTAGATGTGACCCAACAGGTGCAGCGTTTATCGGTTGGGCAAAGGCAATCATTAGCGTTAATTATGGCGATGGCCTATCGCCCTGAGTTGTTAATCCTCGATGAGCCCGTTGCCAGCCTCGACCCTATAGTCCGGCGCAAGTTTATGGTTGATTTGTTCGATCTCGCCCTCGAATCTGGCTCTGCCGTGCTGTTTTCATCCCATATCACCTCAGATCTAGAGCGAGTTGCCAGCCATGTCGCACTGATAAAACAGGGTGAGTTAGTGCTGTTTAAGGAAATTGATGCCCTGCGTGAAGAAGTGCGTTTGTTAACACTCGCTCCCGAAACTGTGTTGCCCGAGTCAATTACTGTGCTGAACCGTGTTGGCGATTCGGTGCTGGTGGATCTAGGTGAGCACAGCGCGTCAATATCAGGCGTGTTAAAGAATGAAGCTTTAAACTTGGAGCAACTGTTTATGGAGCTACACAGATGAGTGCGGCGCACCATAAGCAGATACAAGTCGCGAAGGGCAAAATAACGAGTCAACGAATGAATCCTTTCAAGGGCATGCTGCGCTTTTGGTGTTTTGATATCGGCAGTGTGAGCTTTTTAGGTACGGCTATACTGGGGGTGATCTTAGCTTGTATCGCCGCGGTTTATGGTAAAAATGACAGTGCTGAACTGTTGTTTTCTATGGGGATTATCTCAAGCTCGGCGGCGGTTGCATGGCAACTCATACGTCTGATGGCGAATGAATGTGCACAGTTAATTCCCCATTATCGTCGCCATATCTACATTCAAAGTGTCACTGTTTTAGTCAGCGTTTTTGGCATAGGAGTCTTGTTCTGTTTGGCTTTAGGTTTGACGGCTAGCCTAGCGAGCTTAGTGCTGGCTTTGGTGATGAGTTTAACTTTTATTTGGCTTTGTTTACTCAGCACTCAGTGGTTTTATGCTTCGTTTTTACTTTTTGTCTTAATGCCATTTATCCCATTGATTGCAGAGCACATTCCTCTTTGGCTAAGTGCGATTGCCCTGCTGATTTTAGGTATGCTGATTGCGCGTGCATGCGGTGTTTTACCTTGGCGTGCTGAGGCGAGGACGGTATATCTCAATGGTCTCGAAATGGGCTGGTTTTGGCTGCCGAATCTGCAATCCATGCGTATCTTGAGTCGCTTCGAGCGTTATTTGCATCCGACCAATTTCTTTATTGGCCCTATGCTCACCATTCTATTGTTATTACTGCCTATATTAGCCTTAGTGCTTGGGCTGTTGTCGCATCAATTTCATTGGAACGCCCCTGTATTATTGTTTTTGGCGCAGTTCAGCGTGATTAGTTGTTCGTTGGTGCATTGGAGCCGAGTGCAACGCTCGCGCTCGACAGAAACCTTATTGTTGATGCCAGGGTTTGATGGTCGAAAAGGACTCATAGCGGCATTTTGCCTTGGACAGCAAAGACTCCTGAATGTGGTCGTCGGCATTATGCTGACGTGTAGTCTGCTGTTGGGCTGGCTCAATGGTGATCTGAATATGCAGTTAGTGGGTCATCTCGTGCTCAGCACTTACTGGGCCTGCGCTTTGACGTTAGGTTTTGGCTGTATGTGTCGCCGAGTTTTGCATATCACGCTTACTATGATGGTCGTCGCGGGGCATTCCCTGTGGGTGTCCATCAGCCTTACCTCTTTACGTGATGGCGGCAATTTAACTAATTGGTTGCTATGGGATCTACTCTTAATACTGCTGGGGCAAGCGGTACTGATTTGGGGCAAGAAAACCCTCTGGAAGGGCGATGTTATGAGGGCATGTTGACGTTTCGAGATTAAATTTTGTTCGCTCTGGCAAGTAAGTGCTACTAAGAGTGGTACGCTGCTAAAGGCTATTTACAGCGTGATTTGGGCGACATTTGCACAACATTAGAGCAAAAACTCTTAGTTTTTATTTGGCCTTCAGGTAGAATGCTGCAAAAGCGGTACACTTGTAAGCTAAAAAGGTGAGTCTCTTATGTCTCTCGATCAATATCATGTTATTCGACTACTACAGCAGCAGAGCGAGTCTTTAAAAGACGCAGTAGCGCTGGAAGGTTTTGAAATGGCCGCTCCTTGGTATCAGGTGAGTTGGCAAGCCTTCGACCAAATCAGCAGTAAAATTGCACAAGTGTTGATCGAACTTGGCGTACAAGTGCAAGACCGTTGCGTTATTCTGGCGCAAAACTGCCCGCAGTGGACTTGTGCCGATGTCGGCACTCTCAAAACTCGCGCCGTTGTAGTGCCAATTTATCCCACCAGTACCGTCGAACAGGCGAGCTTTATCGTTAACGACGCCACCGCTAAAGTGATTTTTGTCGACGACGCTAAGCAATACGCCATGGCGTGTGAGTTGCAAGCCTTATGCCCAAGCCTAGAGCATGTGATTGTATTCGATGCCAGCGTGACACTCGCTGCCGATAAGGCCAATCAGCATTGGCATCTAGATACCCTACTGGCGGGTGACACTCAGTTAAACATTGAGCAAGAAGCCGAGCTTAATCAGCGTTTACAAGCTGCAAATCTCGATGATTTACTGACCTTAATTTATACCTCCGGCACGACGGGCGATCCTAAGGGCGTGATGCTGGATTACCGTAATATGGCGTCTACCATACGCCAGCACGATCAAAAACTGGCCTTCCATTCTGGCGATGTGTCTTTGGCATTTTTGCCATTGAGCCATGTATTTGAGCGCAGTTGGAGTTTCTACGTCTTGTGCCGTGGCGGCCATAACGTCTATCTGCAAAATACCCAAAGAGTGAAAGAGGCGATTAGCGCCGTGCGTCCACATACCTTGTGTGTGGTGCCGCGTTTCCTCGAAAAAGTGTATAGCGCCGTACAAGATAAAGTCGCCAAATCAGCCGACGGTCGTAAGAAGTTGTTTGCTTGGGCGATGCGCGTTGGCCAACGTCAGTTCGAAGTTGGCCAAGGTCGTGCTAAGGGGGGATTGTGGTTGTCGCTGCAATGGCGTTTGGCGCACAAGCTGGTGTATAGCAAGCTGCAGGCTGTGCTTGGTGGCCGTTTGAAGTTTATGCCTTGCGGTGGCGCAGCCTTAGATGTGAATGTCGGTAGTTTCTTCCATGCGATTAATATTCCAGTACTTTGTGGGTATGGTATGACAGAAACTAACGCGACTGTGACCTGCAATACCTTAGGTAATCGAGTGCCGGGTTCCAATGGACAACCTTTGCTGGAAACCGAAATTAAGCTAGGTAAGGACGATGAGATTTTAGTCCGCGGCGCTACTGTGATGCGCGGCTATTACAATCGTCCTGAAGATACCGCCGCTGCGTTTGAGGATGGTTGGTTAAAAACCGGCGATGCAGGGCGTTTCGATGCGAACGGCAATTTATTTATTACCGATCGTATTAAAGAATTGATGAAGACCTCCAACGGTAAATATATCGCGCCGCAAAGGGTTGAAGGCGCCGTAGGCTGTTGTCCTTTTATCGAGCAAGTGGCGATTATTGCCGATGCGCGTAACTATGTGACCGCTTTGATTGTGCCAGCGTTTGAGTCACTGGAAGCGTGGGCGAAGGACAAAGGGCTGAAGTATGAGTCACCTTTAGAATTGCTGCGCCATAGTCATGTGGTTGAGCATTTTGAGCAACGCTTAAAGCAGTTACAGCATGAGTTGGCCGGTTTTGAACAGATTAAAAAGTTCACTCTGTTGCCTGAAGCGTTTTCGATGGAAGCGGGTTTAATCACCCCAACGCTCAAGCTGCGCCGCAAGATGATTTACCATAAATATGCCCATGAAATAAATGCTATGTACAACAACTAATTGTTAACTTGTTGTTGCTAAAGGCCGCAGAAGCGGCCTTTTTTTTATCTACTACTTCCTGAAGTGCTTTTCTTCGCTTAAAATTCGCCCCGTTTACTGGTGCGCATGAGGCGCGAGGCGTCGGTATAAAAGGTGTAGTTAAATGGAACTTTCGATTCGTAGTTTATTCACTGCAGCGAGTGCGGTGTTGTTATCTTCTTTAACTGTCATTCCTGCAGCTGACGCTGAGGATTACGACAAAATCGTCCATGGCCCAGTGGACTTGCCTAACGGGCAATGGCTCAATTTCTATCAAAAAGATCATAAAGTGTGGGGCGAAATGCTCTATGGCGATGCGCCCGGCGTACGTCTTGATGATTATGGTTCTGCTGAAGTGGTTGCGGTTTTTTACCTCGATTTTGATAAAGGTGGCACCAAAGAAGTGGTTGTCATGCTTAAAGATGCCGATGGTCAGCATTTACGGGGCTATGGTTTTGAAGGGGATGATCTCACAAAACTTCCCCGTCTACAGGTTGTGCTCGATGAAGTCGCACCAACCTTAACCTCGTTTACCGTGGGTAGCGTTCGTAAAGTGTTAAGCCAAATTCCGCCGCAACAATATCGTATGACCTATGATGTTGACGCGATTGAAGATCCCGCCATTAAAGCGATTGTCGATGGTTCTACTAAGCTCAAGCCGACCTTAGTGGGTTATCGTAATTCCGAAGGTTCACCCGTCGATGTGAAGACCGCCGTCGAATATAAATTACGTTATCCACTCACTCGCAAAGATAAAGATGCCCAAGGGATTGAGCGCCAATATAGCTTAGTGACCACCTTTGATCGCAGTGGTTATAGCGAAGAAGACGGCAGTTTTGTATTGGTGAGCGTGGCCTTTGAGGCCGATGACTTTGATTGGCTTAAAAGTGGTGGTGCCGTGATCCCTAAAACTGGCCCATCCTACGATTTTATGAGTATGAGCATGGCGAGTACTTGGGCAGGGCTTGCCAGTGAAAGTCATTATGCCCAAGGCGTGCTTGATGGCCCGTATGCAGCCTACGATGGTCGCAATGGTAGCGTGGTTTACTCTGGTAACTACAAACAGGGCAAAAAAGTCGGTAAGTGGATGGAGACAGAGAACCAAGCCATTTATTGGGAAGGCGAATATCTTGACGGTAAAAAGCAAGGTAAATGGATTGCACAGTCGATGTTCGATGAGGCCGATAACTTTGGTTTTGCCCATTACAATCAGGATGTGCTCGACGGCCCCTACGAAGTCTATGAGCCCGATTATGACTCCAGTGCAGAAGGCGATAAGCGATTAGTGGCAAAAGGTATTTATCTTAATGGCGTAAAAGATGGCGAGTGGCTTGAGGCTGATGGCAGCAAAGGCCAATATCAAAAGGGTGTGAAGCAAGGCGCTTGGGTCGATAAAGTGACGAGCGGACATTTCCGTGATCAAGTAGGTGAAGGCGCCTATCTTGCAGGAAAACGCACTGGCCTTTGGGTATTTAAAGCCGAAGATGGGACTCGTACCGAAGTGAGCTATGTCAATGGCTTACGTCAAGGAGAGTCTAAATCATTCGACAAAAATAATCTGATGTTTAATACCCGTCATTATGAGCAGGGTCGCCTTAATGGTCAGAGTATTTGGTATTCAAGTCCGAATGTCGTGGTGGATATCGCTAACTACCGCCAAGGAGAGTTGGATGGTCAGCAAATGCGCTTTAATCCCCAGAACGGTGAGCTGACTGAACTAACGAGTTATAAATTCAATGAAGCGGTGACGCTTAAGCCTTCGCACGATGAATGTATTATGCGTGAGAATCCCTACTCAGATGATTGTGAAGGGGTGATTAATGGCAAAAATGAAGCAATTTCATCGATAAAACACGGTGAGCAGCGCGAATATCATAGCAGCGGCTCCTTGTATAAATTGGCTTATTACACCAATGGTGCTGTAGATAAAGAATATCAGTTTGATTCAAATGGCCGTTTATTAAATTTAAAAACGTACAAAGCGGGTAAGGAATACGGCCCAAGTATCAGTTATTCCACTGATGGTGGTTACTCACTCTCCCGATATGGTCACCAAGTGAATAACCGTGTCTCTGGCCCCCATTACAGTTTCTATCCCAATGGGCAATTAAGAAGCCTGTGGAACTACTGCCAGCAAGAAGGCGAAACCTGGAACGGTGAACCTTATTTCTGGGATAACGCCATTGCGCGCTGCGGTATACAGCGCGAGTACTTTGATAATGGTGCCGTGAGTTGTATTGAAGACCTCGATAGCAATTATGCCGTGGATAAAGTGTGTTACGACATGAATGGCAAGATAGCGAATGAAATGCTGCGTATCGATGAACAGCATGTGGTACACAAGCGCTACATTAACGGTGTCATCTATTCCGAAGAGCCGGGTTTTGCCGATTACTCACATATCACTAAGGGCCGTAAGATTTACCACTTAGAGAACCCAAAAACTCATGGGGTGTATAAGTCTTATAAAAATGGCAAGTTAGAATACGAGAAAATGTATGATATGGGTAAGGCTGGATGCCTTAAAAAGTACGATGCTAACGGCAAGCAAACCCCAGAAACGGCGAGTTGTCAGTTTTAAAATGCTAGGTTTGGGCTAGTGGCTAGAACCTGTTTGGCTTAGGATAATGGATGAGTTTGGTGGTTTGGTTTCATTGCGATAATCACCACGCTCTTCCAGTTATAAAATAATAAAAAGGAAGTTTGCATGTCAGCCACAGAATACAGTCTCGAAATCAATCCAAGATTTACTGAAACCGACGGCCTAGGTCATATCAACAACACTGTTATCCCCGTATGGTGTGAAGCGGCGCGCACGCCAATCTTTGAGATTTTTAATCCTGAGCTGGATTTACATCAGTGGAACTTAATCGTCGCGGGGTTTACCGTGGCATTTATCGCGCCGACTTACTATGGCAAGAGTGTCACAGTAAAAACCTATGTCAGCCGTATCGGTAATAGCAGCTTCGAGCTGACCCAAACCTGTTGGCAAGCGGGCAACAAGACAGCCGAAGTAAAAACCACACTCGTACATTACGATTACAGCAGTGAAAAAAGCCGCCCGATTCCTGAAGAAATCCGCGAAATGCTCGCTAATCTGAATGGTGAAAGTGCTTAGTCTGCTTACTCTTTCGGTCAGCGTAATTGCAATTGCGCTGCTGAAGGGTTAATTTGTCGACCCGCTAACTGTGATGCAGATCACTTATCTGTATTGCTTAATTTTTATCGGTTCGGATTAACCATGAGATTCTATTTTACCCGCATGCGATCGAAGGACATTTGTCCACCAAGACAGCCACTTAAAAAGATTGTGTGGTCATGGGTTGGGGCTTTCTGTGGCATTTACTTGGTCGCGAGTCTCGCAAATTATATGAGTGAAAACCTCGTCGACACTATGTTTGTCATTGGCTCGTTCGGCGCGTCGGCAGTGCTAGTGTACGGTGCACCGCTGGCGGAGTTTTCTCAGCCGCGTAACTTGATTGGTGGCAGTGTGTTATCGGCCTTAATTGGGGTCGCAGTGTACCAAGTGTGTGGCGATTATGTGGTGCTGGCGAGCGCCTTAGCGGTATCCCTGTCTATCGCATTCATGTACCTGACTCGCACTCTTCATCCTCCGGGCGGCGCAACGGCATTGATTGCCGTGATTGGCGGTGAAAACGTGCATCAACTTGGCTTTCTTTACGCGTTAATGCCAGTGTTCCTCGGCTCAGTATTACTCTTACTGGTCGCGCTGGTGGTCAATAACCTTTCCACCGATCCCAAGCGCCATTACCCTGTTTATTGGATTTAGCGAACTTGTTCTTAAATCTGCCTATTTTAAAAACTTCTGTACATACCAGCAGCTGGCTTGGATAGTAAAGTCTTGGCTTTTGGCCCACTTTAAGCCGTGGCGCACTAAGCGTTCGGCAAGGCCTTTACCGCGCAGTTCGTTGGGGACAAAGGTGCGGCTAAAATCGATATCCTTGCCTGATAATCGGTATTCCAACACGGCTTCATAGCCGTCGACAGGGATAATAAAACGCTGTCTATCCTGTTGATGTTCAATGGCTATCTCGATATTTTCGTTATCTGACATACATGCTTCCCTCAAGGTATGGCCTAAAGTGTGATGGCAATTCGTTGTCGATTTGAATAGCTTAAGCGACTTCGTGCTGTTTGAGAATCGCCAGTAGGTCTGCCGGTAACTCAGCTTTTTTGCCCGTTTTAAAGTTAAACATCACCGCGACTGAAGTACCTAACGTCGTTACTGCCTGCTGCTGTTTACTAAAAGCCTGATAATGCATGGTAAATCTATCGCTGTGAATATCGCTAATGCTGACACTTACCAATAAAGTATCGGGGAAAGTCACTGGGCGTTTATAGCGAGCCTGATTTTCGCTGATTACGGGGCCAATGCCGGATTTATACAGGGTATCTAGCGGGAAGAGGCGATTGAAAAAGTCGATACGTGCCGTTTCAAAATAGCGGAAATACACCACATTATTTACGTGTTGTAGGGCATCCATTTCACCCCATGCAACGGGGATTTCTGTGACTATGGGGTGCTGTGCGAGAAACTTTTCCATTGCCTGTTCTTGTACACCTTCTTGCAACTGTTGTTTAAATCCCATGATAAAAATCCCAAGTTAAAACGCTCGTTTAAGCGGCCAGACTAGCAGCATAAGATTGCTGCGACAAGTCTTGGCCTAAGCTGATACTGTGGCTGATAATGGCAAGCAATGCCGATATGAGTAATGTCTTTAAAGGGTTAGGTTGAGCTATGTATATTGGACAAGCGGCAAAGCAAACTGGGCTGTCGATAAAAGCGATTCGCTTGTATGAGGAGTGGGGGCTAATCGACACTCCCGCACGTCAGGGGCGTTATCGTATTTATAGTGCGGCGGATATTAGGCTGTTGTTGCTGATCAAAGAGGCCAAAGCCCTCGGCATTAAGCTTGTCCAACTAAAAGATTTACTCGAACAAGGCGATAAGCATGCTCAGTTAGCCACAGTGCAGGCTTTTTTGTTGGGTATAAAAGCGGATTTTTTACGCCAGATAAGTGAGTTAGAACATAAAGTCACTCAGTTAGATGCCTGTATTGATGGGCTCACCTCCTGTGAGTCGCAGCTGTTACCTTAGGTCTTGACTCTCCCCTTAGGGGCAGAGTTTATGCTATTTGTCACATTGACTGTTATGGAGTTTCATCGTGGCAAAAAAGATTTTAGTGATCTGTGGTAATCCTAAGGCGCAGAGTTTTTGTGAGCATCTGGCTGAAACCTATGCCCAAGCGGCGGCAGATAAACACTCAGTGAGAATCGTCAAACTAGTTGAGCTGAATTTTGACCCGAATCTGAGCTATGGTTATCGTCAACCTCAGCTACTCGAAGCCGATTTGCAGACGTTTCAAGCGAATATCCAGTGGGCGGAGCATGTGGTGATTGTCACACCGATTTGGTGGGGCGGTATTCCTGCTAAGTTTAAAGGCTTAATCGATAGGACATTTTTATCTGGATTTGCATTTCAATATGAGAAAGGTAAATTGATACCCGCTAAGTTGCTGCGCCATAAAACTTCGCGAATTATCATGACTATGGACACGCCGCCTTGGTATTACAAGTGGTTTCAAGGCGCTCCCGCGCTGAAACAGCTTGATACCGCCACCTTAGTTTTTAGTGGTTTTAAGCGTGCTAAGTCCAATATGTTGGGGCCAGTGATGAGTGCTAAGGAGCCGCAATTGCAACAATGGCGGGCGTTGGTGCAGCGGCTGGGGAATTTAGGTTTATAGAATCTAGCGAAACAAGGAGTGGGGCGTGATTAAACAAGTGGGCAATACTCTTATTCAGCCAAAACACAGAGCGTCCTGCCATTGCGGTGCCGTGGTATTGGAGTTGTCATTGCCTAATGGCATCGAAAATCCACGCCGTTGCGATTGCTCTATCTGTCGCCGTAAGGGCGCAATGGTTGGCTCTGTGCCGCTGGCGGGGATTAAGATCCTCAAGGGTGAGGATGCGCTGAAACTCTATGAATTCAATACCAAAACTGCCAAACACTACTTCTGCTCTATCTGCGGTATTTACACCCATCACCAGCGACGTTCCAATCCCCATGAGTATGGTTACAACATTGGTTGCCTCGAAGGGGTTAACCCATTCGATCTCGAAAATGTGCCCACGAATGATGGCGTTAACCATCCTGCGGATCGTTAGATTATGAATATAGGTCAGTTTGCTGTACTCACAGGACTGTCGGCGCATACGCTCAGATATTACGAGAAAATTGGCCTACTGCAGCCTGTCGTTCGAAATGGCAGCGGGCATCGTGATTATGCGGCGAAAGAATCGGAATGGATTGGGTTTATCAATCGCTTAAAAGAAACGGGCATGCCGTTAAAGCAGATATTGACCTATGCCGAGTTGCGTGTTCAAGGCGATGCAACCGCTGGCCAGCGACAGCAGTTGCTCGAGCAACATGCAACACAATTGGCTGAGCGTATTCGCCAAGAGCAGGAGCATTTGGCTGCCCTTAAGCAAAAAATTCACTATTACCAAACTCATTTTTAGTGGCTAAGCTCAGTCGCTAACATTTGTGGTTAAATGCTAAAAAGCTAATATTATTTACTTTTCTATTTGCTTGCGCCTCTAGTCGGCGAGTTAAACAGAGGGTTAGTTTTACTGATCCGCATTGCCTGTGTCATCCATCAATGAACCATTGACTTAGAGTTAACTCTAAGGTTTAGGCTGCTTGCTGTGATTTAATCCAACAGGAGCTAAAAATGAGTAATCAAAGATATGTGCAGGGCCTCGCTAAACTGACTGAAATCGACGGTGAGGCGGGGGAGAAAGTCATCCGCAGTCTTGCCGATATTTGCCCTGACTTAGGCAATTACATTATTGAATATCCTTTTGGGGATATTTATCAGCGTGAAGGGCTCGACCTTAAGACGCGGGAGCTAGTGACAGTTGCCGCACTCACGGCGCTAGGGCATTGCCAGCCACAGTTAAACGTACATATTAATGGCGCATTGAATGTGGGTTGTACGCCGCAGGAAATTGTTGAGGTGATATTGCAAATGTCGGTTTATGCTGGCTTTCCTGCTGCACTTAATGGCATGTTTGTCGCTAAAACCGTATTTTCTGAGCGGGAGTTAAGCGTCGTTTAGTTAGTCCTGAGTCAGGTTTATTGATTTGTAAAAGTGACGATAAGGCCGCTTTGATTTCCTCTCAAGTTCATTTTAGTTGGATTTAAACTGGCGATGGGGTGTTGCAGAGCTTTCATTCGACTCTAAGCAGAGCGTTCGACTTTGGCTAGAGATAGCCAAAGTGACCAATGTACCGAGATTGAGTGGCACAGTTGCCATCACTGTGCTTTGCACATTACAGTGGCAAATGTTGCCCGTCTTACTATTTCAATGGAATGTAAAATAATAATGAATTTAATCGGTTACATTGGGGCGGCTCGCCAATACTTGCGAAAGCTCAGTTTACCATCACTGAGTGACATCCGTTTAGGTTTGGGCAAGTTCTGGCGCTGTCTTATCCTAGGGGTTGCTAAGTTATCCTTTGCGCAAAAGCTGTATCTTATTGCTTTGATATTGGCTT
This sequence comes from Shewanella sp. SM71, assembly GCF_025653905.1. NCBI lineage: Bacteria > Pseudomonadati > Pseudomonadota > Gammaproteobacteria > Alteromonadales > Shewanellaceae > Shewanella > Shewanella sp. SM71. Next base: position 4,745 of record NZ_JAKKRW010000030.1, on the reverse strand, counting down.
TTAGTAGCGAGTTAATGGGGTTGGTCGCTGTGATTGCCGTAATCGCTATGGCCATCGAGTTTTGGCCTGTGTTCGAGCGGGTTTGGCACAGTTTGGCGGGCAAAGCTGTGTTGTTGCTGTTTTATGCGATGATTGCCAACTTTGCTTTGGGCTGGTCTGGCGCGATAGTCAACGAAGTGGTTGGGGTCTCAGCAAGCGATCTCAATTACACCCATAACTTAGCGATTCTACTCTATATGCCCGCTTGGTTTTTGATGGTAAGCGCGATCGTGCTGCTGGCATTGCAGTTGATTATTCCTATCTATTTAATATTGATTTTTTTGCTTAAACCTTTGGGTGTCAAGTCGTTACGGCTTACCTCGCATACTTCATTCCGTAAAACGACTTTTTTGATCCGTATCGTGCTAGCGACTGTGGTTTTGTATCACTTGAGCCTGTTAATTGATTTAGAGACTCGCATTGAAACCTCATTTGGCAGCTTTATTACCTCTCCCCAAGAAGCCGCTAAGCATGCGCCTCGCGAGCCTAAATCGGGACGGTTGCCGGATGCGACCGATGTGCTGACGGTACCGATTGTAGAGCTAACTCAGACTGCTCTTGACTCTGAAAGCGATAAATCGAGCAAGGCTGAGAATAGTAATGATGACAGCGAGCTGGAAGAGGAAGATCGCAAAAAGGCCTACGCCTCAGTGCGAACTCAATATCAGTACTTAGTGCGGCAATGGCTAGCTACGTTCGCATTTTCACTTGAAGCGAATGGCCGCTCGCGTTGTAAAAAGCCTGCCGAGTCGAATGTGATTGAATTAAATGATTACGAGATTTTGTTGATCACACCCGATAAGAATGCGGATTATGGTTATCGTTTTGAGGTGGAAAAATGTATCTCGGCCGCGTTTCCGCTAGCGGTGAAGGGCAATTGAGTCAATTAATAAAAAAGCGACCACAAGGTCGCTTTCGTTTTATAGGCTAAATCAGCTTGAGCTGACTGAGTCGACTATCGTGTTATTCAACCATCACGTTATTCAATAATTGCATTATTCAATCAGCAGCTCATCGAAGCTGCTGATTTTGCGGAACTCGCCAGTGCGTTGCTTGCTGTCGCGAACCATTTGGCAGGTCATCATACCCGCAGCGTCGGCAGCCTTTAATTCTTCAATGACATCAGACACAAATAGCACTTGTTTGGGGCTTAAGCTGATGGTGTTGAGGATATTGCAGTAAGCCTGCTTATCTAATTTGTTGCCCGTGCGGGTGTCGAAATGGCCGTTAAACATTTCAGTTAAATCGCCGCCGTCACTGTGGCCGAACAACAGTTTTTGCGCGTCGACAGAGCCGGATGAAAAACTGTAAATACGCAGATTTTGTGCGCTAAAACGTTTCACCGCTTCAATAAAGTCCGGGAAGATATGGCCCTTAAATTCGCCATGGGCATAGCCTTGTTTCCAAATTAACCCTTGTAAGGTTTTAAGTGGCGTGGCTTTACGGTCTTCGTTGACCCACTGTTGCAGGATCTCAGTTACACGCGCTAAGTCAGCCTCAGGCTCTAGGGCGATATCTTTAGTGTCACAAATACAGTTTTCAACCAATACATTGTGTTGGTTCTGTTCTAAAAAGTCTGGCAAGGCTTTGACAGAATAGGGGAATAGTACATCTTGGATAAAGTTTAGGTCTGTCGTGGTGCCTGCTGTGTCTACGACTATGGCTCTGATACCCATAATGTTTTGATACTCCACAATATGTTGGCTAAAAAATGCAACTCCGATCCTAAGCGTTATTGGTGAAATTGGCTAGTCTATTTCACCCAAACACATGGGCAAATTGTGGGTGATATCACTAAGCGATAAGATTGAAATTTGATTAATCTAGTAATTTTAAAAGCTTATCCACTGATTATCCGAGAAAACACTAACTTGATACTGGATTTCATCTCGTTTATTGCGCACAAGTTTGTGGTAGACATAAGACTATGGTCTTAATAGCTAAGGGAAATTTAGGCTGCTATTGTAGTTAAAGTCTCTTTACTCCTTTATACCTTGCATGCTGTGGTTTTCGGGAGACGAGACAGCTATTTCACCTGCGAATAGAGAGACCTTACATGAAATATTTACCCGCACTTGGCTTTGGTATCCTATTAGCCTTATTGAGTTTTATCAGCTTCTCATTGGTCGCCAGCGCAGGTTATATGTTGGACATGTTGAGTGCGGTGCCTCACATCTCGCATAACAGTGTGGAGTATCTTTTGTTGGCGGCTCACGATGCGAGTTTGCTGATATTGCTTGCAGGTTTAGTGCTTTATGCTTACCACAGGATCTTTCCTAAACTTCCCTTCGATTGGTTTACCGCTGTGCTTATCCAAATGCCCCTTGGCTTGGCGGTACTGGTGTTAGATGGTTTTACTTTAAACCTGTTTTCATTCAAAGGTTTTGCACTCACGCTGACCACTTTAGCCGCTTCATTTGGGGTGTTAAGCCTCTTTTGGTTGCTTCAACGCAGAGCTAAGCGTTTCGAGGCGAGGTTGAGTAAATAAGCAGAATTTACAGAACATAGCGTAGGCGCAGTGCCGTTTGTTCAACAGGGGATAACGCGAGCCACTGTTCTCGGATTTCCACGGCTTCCTGCGGATAGTCGGTAATGAGCACATCGGCTCCCAGCGCCAACATGCGCAGCATTTGCCGTGGATTATTTACTGTCCATACATGCACTTGCTTACCTCCTTTGTGTGCTCTGGCGATAAATTTTTCGTTAGTAATCGATTGATTGACCGCTAAGAATTGTGTATTCGCCTTAATGGGATCGCCAATGGATTGAGTGACGATAAGGCCAGTGTGAATGGAAGGGTCGAGTCGTTGCACTTCTTCAATGGCTCTTGCTTCGAGTGATGTAATCACCACTTGTTGTGTCATTTTCTCTTGTTGCAATAAGGCGACAACGGCCTGCGCTAAGCTGGGATCGGCTTGATTATATTTAAGCTCAATGTTCAAACCGATTTTGTTGCGTGCCTCATTAAGCATCTCTAGTAGTGTTGGTACGGATTCCCCTGCAAAGGCAGCACTGTGCCAGCTCCCCGCATCAAGCTGTTGCATTTCGCTCGCACTGAGGTTGGCAACTCGCCTGGGATCGCCCGCTATGCGCATCAAATCAGCATCGTGCAATACCATTAAGGTGCCATCGGATGCCGTTTGCACATCGATTTCGGCATAATCCGCCTTTTCTGCAATCGCTAAACGCAAAGCAGCAAGGGTATTTTCTGGTGCCCTAGCAGCGCCAGCACGGTGGGCAGTAATCAGGATGTCATCCCTTTGTGGTTCACTATTGAGGGCATATACCCCTAATCCCAACATGATTAAAAAAGTGCCGATTAACACCCCGCTTATTGTATAAAGCGACAGTTCAGACGTTCTTTTTACCGTTTGTCGCCCAAGGCGTTCTAACCCTGCGGGTTTTTCTCCCAGCTGGCGGTATAACAGCAATATGATAAAGGCTTCGCCAAACATTCCGAGTAAGGACCATGCCGCACTGAGCATAAAAATCAGTGCAGAAACCAGGGCCAATATGGCTAATTCTGCCGAAAGTGTCAGCGTAACCCTATCAAGTAAAGTATCGGTTCCCCAGGAGATCAGCAGTATTAAGGGATACACCAAAGCACCTATCCTCAACCACCAACCCGCAGCGTGCCACATAATCGGGCGTTCATTGCCTGCGCTTAATTGCCAGCTGCGTTTGAGTGCCGTCAAAGCATCGGTCGTTTCACTCACAATAATCGTCAGTGAAAAGGCCGCTTTGGCCCACAGATATAAGGCAACAAGGACATAGATTATCGCTAAGAAGGCCATACTCGTTAAGGCGAGATACCAGTCTATAGGCTTGAAATACAAGTAGTAATTAATATCGTGTCCCTGTAGAAACACGCTGAAAATCAGATATCCTAGCCCGATAAAAGGTACGCTGAGCAGCAACAAGCAAGCCGCATAAATGCTACCAAGGCGAATAAATACGGGTAAGCGCGCAGTCGCGAAAATCAGCGCCCGCACTGGGCCAATGGGAATATCGTATAAGCCAGATGCTGCGAGAATCGTGACTCCAGCACGTTGGGTAAAAAACACGGTAAAGCTGCTGAATAGAGTAATGACCATAAACAGTAAGCCATAGGGAGACATGGCAAAGGCGATTAAGTCGTAATTGGTAATGGTGACATTGCCCGTTTTGGCAATCAGATGGCGCAGTAGCCAGCCAAAAGACGGGACGATAATACCCGCCGACACTAAGGTGAATAACAGTTCAAATTCAATGAGTTTTCTACCGCAGCGACGAATGGCTTTAAGCGTGTCATACCAGTAACTGTGTTCAGGATTGAGCATGCCGCTTCCTTAATCGTGCGAGTTGAGGACTGTAATTTAGCAGCGTTTCAGGTTGACGGTTAGTCATTCGTGCAATGTTTTAGATATGGGCAAGCCGTTAAAGTCTACTTCTCAATGATTTTACAGAAGACGTATAAGTGACTAGGGTCTGTTGATCTTTGCTGTACAAATGTTGTTCAGCAATACATCGGCAGCCACATTAACATAAACGCCAGTGACACCATACTGGCGTAATTTCTTGCTAGCTTGTCATATCTTGTTGATATTGCTCGATAGTGCTTAATTCTTCCAAAAGCATTCTCCACTAAATGTCGATACCGATATAAGCACCAATCGACTCTTTCTTGAGGTGTATTCTTATAGCGGCGCCTTGGAATAACAGATTTC
>NZ_JAKKRW010000029.1:0-64193 GCF_025653905.1 Shewanella sp. SM71 | reverse complement strand
AACGCAAACGCGCCGATGGTAGTGTGGGGTCTCCCCATGTGAGAGTAGGTCATCGCCAAGCGCCTAATTTAGGTTAACGTGTAGACGTTAAGCTAAAGGAGCGGTAGTTCAGTTGGTTAGAATACCGGCCTGTCACGCCGGGGGTCGCGGGTTCGAGTCCCGTCCGCTCCGCCAACATTAAGAGATAAGCCTCATCGAAAGATGAGGCTTTTTTCGTTATGGTGTCGCGGATAATTCGTGTCAGTGACGCACATGCTTTGGGCTCGAAGTATGTGGTTATCGTCATAGCCGGCCATCCCAATTCCTACGAGTGTACGTTATTGTTATTCGGATCAGTCCGAGATAATTTTAATCTCTTGGCTTGTAGCTGACGCTCTATGCCTACTGGTAACGTCTATCTTTTTCTCGTCCTAATTGACTTAATATCGTTTATATTGAAGTATTTATTATTAAGCAGATACTTAAATTCCAAGAATGATTGAAATTGAGTAATTTGCCCCAAGATCGTCTTAAGTGCTGCAGTTTTGTAGCGTCCATCAATGAGGTCTATGCCATGCTTTATGATTTAACGGTTGTACAATTTAGCAAGATGCTGAAAAATTTAAGCGTTATTCTTGAAAAAGGCGAATGCTTCGCAAACCTCAAGAAAGTTGATATGGCGGTGCTATTAAACTCACGTTTAGCGCCGGATCAATTCAATCTTATTCGCCAAGTTCAAATTGCCTGCGATACTGCCAAAATTGGCGTAGCACGTTTGACTGATAATTTAGATACAGTACCAAAGCATGATGATAGCGAGACGACGCTGGCTGAGTTGCAAGCGCGTATTAGCTCGGTTTTGGATTATTTAGCGACGTTTAAAGCGGATGATTTTGCTAATGCGGCCACGATCCATGTCTCACAACCACGATGGGAAGGAAAATATCTTACAGGTTATGAGTTTGCCATTGAGCACGCTATTCCGAACATTTACTTCCATGTAACAACAGCCTACGCGATTTTGCGCCACAACGGTGTTGAAATTGGCAAGAAAGATTACCTCGGCGCTATGCCATATAAGTCGTAAATCTAGGCTAGATGTAGTACTGTTGCGTAGCCTAATTGTTGCGCAGCAGCGCTTTGCCGCTCGAGCTTACCAACCTTTCTGCATTACTACCTGTTCTTTCTCTACCTATGTTATGCCGCTTTGTCGCTGGAAATTTAGGACTCGTTAGGGTTCTGTTACGCGGATGAAGTCAATCAATACTCAGTTTTTCATTTCGACCTTACGTCTCGATTATTTTTATCCTGTTAGCATGTGATTTAATTTTGTTGGCTTAGGTAAATGATATGGGCCGTAAGTTTATGAGTCGCCAAATTATCTATTACTTAAATAGTGAATGGCGAATTGACTCATTATAAAGATGACCTGTTTGTTCGTTTTGAGCAGGGATTTACTGGAAGAGCCTATTTAAGGTTCTAATTAAAGGAGTTAGCTATGTCTATCGAATCTCAAGCCGTCGAGAGTCCAACTGATGCAACGACAACTAAGAGCAAGAAAGCAAAAAAAGCCGCCATTACTAGTGGTTTGCGCCTCAAAGACAAGTTAACCCAAGACACTCGCCGCCGAATTGAAATTCTGCACGAGCAACGCCAATTATCCAATCGTTTCGGCGTGGATATAGAAATTGACTAAAGCCTTTGGCTTGTCGCTAAGTATTGGATATCACATCTAGATATTTAGCCAGCATGTACAGCTTCACGACGCCCGTCGTGAGGCTTGCTCACTCTCCTTAAACATTCACTTCTTAAATTTATATTCCATTATCGTGACCATCTCGCCCTTATAATCTTCATGTGAAATCATTGACCAACCCAGCGCTCGATAAAAATCGGCTTTATCTGCAGTAAACAAATAGATTTTCTGTAAACCAATCGCTCTAGCATGCTCAATGACGGCATTGACTAGCAACTTACCTAATCCTTTATTTCGATGGTTTGCATTCACATACACATTGGCGAGCCAAGGGCTTAAGTCAGTTCGGCTGTCCATATCTGCAGTGATTAATGAAGATGATCCCATCACTTGATTTTCCTGTTCGCAGATAAACATTTTGGGGATGGCGGCGTCAGTTAAATACTCGTTCATTTCCTCAATCAGCGTGGTGACAGAAGCATCCGCAGAACTCAAATGTGCCCATGCTTGATGATGCCACTCCGCCAATTGTGGAATGTGTTGCGGGGCAGATTTTAGGTCGATAACTTTCATATAAATCTCTAGACTGATTGGTGAAAGGGATTTGAATGGGCAAATTATACCCTCTATTAGCTTGCATGAACTCAGTGGGCACAAGCCGAGTGAGTATACCGTTTAATTCGGGAGCGGCAGAAATACGCTGGCTTTAAGTCCGCCTTGTTTCGCATGACTAAAACCGAGTTCGCCTTGATAACTGTCGACGATATCTGTGCAGATAGATAATCCTAAACCATGGCCCTGGATGCTTTCATCTAGCCGAATGCCGCGCTCAATGATAACGGACAGCGCGCCATCGGAGACGCCTTCGCCATCATCGCTGACTATGATCCCATAACCTGCGGTGGGAGCCGTTTGATGCACTATACGGATCTCAATGTTCTTGCGGCCATGCTTGCAGGCATTATCCAGCAAGTTGCCTAAGAGTTCGAGTAAGTCATCCCGATCAAATGGCATCACTAAGCCGCTCGTGTAATGGCTATGAATAATGCGGTCTGGGTAAATGCGCTGCATCACTTGGATCAGCGGCGCGAGATCGTCATCGAGCACAGTATAACGCCCTGGAGTGGATAGGCCGACAATCTTAGTGCGCTTAAGCTCTCTCTCGATGATGTGGTGCAGGCTTGCGAGCACTTTACTGCCCTCACTTCGCTGTTCAGGCGGAAGGCTTTCTAGGTAGGACTGCAGCCCTTGTAACGGACGTTTCATTTCGTGGGCCAAGTTACCCAAGGCATTACGGGAGCGTTGTACTCTTTGGCCCAATTGATTGACTAAACGATCTATCTCTTCGATCAGTGGGACTATTTCGCTTGGCACTTGGTCAGGATTGATTTCTTGCCCTTGGGTGCGCATCTGCCGGATAGCTTCTGGCATCTGCTCTAAGGGTTTAAAACCGCGTTTAAGTAATTGATACTGTGCTATTAATAGAATGACAATCGTGAGCAACACGGCTGCGCTGGCAAAGGCTAAAAACTGTACTTGGGTTTGTTCGAGCTCGCTGATGTCTTCTGTCACCCACAGGGTAACTAACTGATCATCTTTGATTATGGCCTGGCTAAACATCAGCCAATGTTCTTTGCCGACAAACTCAGTGGCTTGGCGTTGTTCACCAGCGGTCAGCTTAAGCATGTTTACGTTATGGTCGAATAGGGAGCGTGAGCGCAGAGTTTGCTCGCCGATTTGAATCGCAAAATAATGCCCAGAATTAACTCTGTGGTACACATTGGGCAAGCGGTCAGTGGTTAGCGCCCATGTGCCATCCGGATTGTGATTCAGGGCGGAGATCAGGCTGTCGCCATCGTGTTGTAGACGCGAAGCGACAAAGTCTTGGGTTAATACTTGGATACCTTGGTATAAGAAATACAGTAACAACACCATAGCAAAGGTGAGCGTGATCAGCAGATTGCGCGTCAGATAACCCTTGAGTGAATACACGCCTTTACTCCTTGAGTCGATAACCTTGGCCGCGGCGGGTTTCGATATAATCCTTGCCTAAGCGTTGCCGCAGGCGGTTGACGTACACTTCGATGACATTGCTATCTTTGATGTGATCTTCTTCGTAAATGCGCTCACTCAGCTCGGACTTAGAGACGATTTTGCTGGGGTTGACCATTAAGTAATGCAGCAGCCGATATTCAATCTTGGTCAGTTCTATCACTTCGCCATCAACATTGGTAACGGCTTGTTTGTCGACATCGAGGGAGACCCCTGCATGTTGCAACACATTGTCGGCACGGCCAAAGTGGCGGCGGATCAACACTTCGAGCCTTGCGAGTAGTTCTTCAATGTGAAAAGGCTTGCCGAGGTAATCATCGGCACCCGCCTTGAGGCCGTCGACCCGTTCGTGCCACGCATCGCGGGCGGTGAGGATCAGCACTGGCATAGCCAAGCCCTTTTGTCGCCATTGGCCGAGGACTTGTAAACCGGGTTTGCTGGGCAAGCCGAGATCGAGGATAACGGCTTCGAAGTTTTCTTCTTCGCCTAAAAAGGCGCCGTCGATACCGTTATCGGCGTGCTCGACGGTATAACCCGCCTTGTTAAGGGCGGGAATGAGGCGCGCCACCAGATCGGTATCGTCTTCAATCAATAGCAAACGCATCAGTCGACCTTTTCCTTTAGCCACTCGCCGGTTTTGGCGTCAATCTTGATTTCATACACTATGCCGTCGTCGCGGAGGATCTCGAGCTCGTAGATGATACGGCCATGTTTCTGCTCGACTTCTAAGTCCAACAGTCGCCCCTGCAGGCGTGATTCATAGCGTTGCATTATGGTGTCGAAGGGCAAAACTTTGCCCTCCTTAACCCACTCGACCACCTTGTTTGAAAGGTCATCGTCGTGGGCATTGCAGCTGGGGCTGCTAATCATCCCAACGGCCAAAGCCAGGAATATTAACGGTATCTTCATCAAATATGCCCTTTTCTGCGAGGTTGTGACAATTGCTGCATTGACTGAATGAGCCGACTTTGGGGTTATCTTGCACCATACGCCTTGGGATCTCATCGTGTTTGCGAATAAAAAATGCTTGTTCTGTGATCTTCTGCGGCCCAGAACCTACGAGCAGCGGCGTGCTGTTTTTCATCACCTTACCATTTTGCGCCGCATGTTGAACTAGATATTCCTCAATTCTGGCAGTGACTTGAGGCTCTACGCTGGCGTTGTCACCAAAGTGGTTCTCAAGATTTGCGGTAATGGCTCGCCACTTGTCGGCGGGGAGTAAATTGGCTGGATAGGCCATGTGGCAGCTACCACATTCTGCTGTGTATTCCGCATTCTGTGGAACAGCGCGGCTGAGCTCGCGGCCATCGTCCGCATAGCCTGTGCCGGTTAAGGTTAGGCTGACACCGATAACGCCAATGGCTAATGCCGCGGCTGTGAGTGATGAGCCGAGGAGCCAGCTAATAGGGTGTGCTTGTTGAGTCATGACATCTTCCTTTTTGTGCCGTTACCTTCTGTGGAAGGTATTGAAATTAAATGAGCTAATTAAATGAGTTATAAGGTCGACATTTGGCGGTTATTGCAGGCTTAACCAGAGTAAGGCATCGCCTTTTTCCTGCGGCGTGCAGTCGCGTTTAAAAGTCCAGTTACAGTTACGGCTAAACCATTTCTCAATCTTGGCTGAGTCGGTTAACCGATCTGCGGTAATCGACGGCGCCATAGGGGCAATGGGTTTACGGGTATTTTGGTGTATCCCCATGTCGGTGACTTTGGCGGTATGGCAACTGGCGCAGCTGCGGCCGTCCATGTCCTGTCGCCAAAGCTTTTGTCCTGCGGCGGCGGTAAAAGGTCCAGCGCCTTGGGCTTGATAGCGTTGCAGCTGCGTGCCGATGCGCTCGGCGCTAAGAGGCAGGCTTTGCACTTTACTGTTGGCGGCGCTAACGCTAAGGCTAGTCAGCAGCAAGGTGGAAATCGCGACAATGGCAAGGCGACTTTTATTCGTGTGTCTGGTTAATCTGTTCATAGGGCATTCCTTTTGGGCTGGATGTCTTATTGCTAAGCAAGATGGCTAATGGATTAATCTTTTTGTTCCGCAGGGCGTTGTTTCTTGCCCGTGACCATGGCTCTGACTAAGTTTTCTTTGTGTAACAGGCTGCTGACGATGACGCCGCCAACATGGATGACCACAAGGAACACGGTGAAGTTGGCAAAGAATTCATGGACTTCTTTTATGGCGCCTTCAGGCCAAGTGGCGAAAAAGCTCGTGGCTAATGGGCCGTGCCCGTCGGTGGCGTACAGTGCCATACCCGAGAATCCCGTGATGGCTATGCTGGCAATCAAGGCCACTATCATCATTGCCCCAGCGGGGTTATGGCCTATGTAGTCTTTGGCTTTGCCCGTGATGAGCCCTTTGAGGTACACCAGCACTTCTTTAGGGCGAGTGATAAAGTTGCTAAAGCGCGCATTGTGGGTACCCATCACGCCCCACAGCAGGCGAAACACCAGTAAAATTAAGATGCTATAACCTGCGTAACTGTGGATGGTCATCCACTCGTCTTCGCCTTCAGTGAGGTAGGCTAAGGCAAAAAAGCCGACGAGTGACCAATGGAATATGCGGATCAACAGGTCCCAGACTTTGATGGTTTGCAGTGTGTTTGATGACATGGTGTGACGCTCCTAAGTGGGTTTAGGTGTAGGCTACTTAACCCAAACTTAAACCTCGCTTAAATTTTGAGGCGCGAACATTTATCTAATTGATGGGGGTGAGTGGTGCGCTTGCTCGTGTGGCGAGTCTTAAATGTCAACTCAAGTGTCCTTGTTAACCTATTGGTATTAAGGTAAATTCTGCCATCTCAACCGAGTGAAGGGATTAACTTATTTATGTCTACCGCCGTTATTCGCGCTTTTATCAGCCGCAATCCGAGTCGTAAATCCTTTTGTATTTATGCCGTTTTATTATTTTTGACCGAAGTCTTAATCGCCTTATATGCACCTGCGGGTTTTATTCGTGGTTTTGTGGGCGATGTATTGGTGGTGATCTTACTGTTTTGCATGGTGCGCGTTGTTGTACCCCCAGTAGTCAATCCGGTAGCCAATAGTACAGACGAGGGTATTAAACGCTTTTTTCAAACTCCTTGGCTGGCGTTTGCGGTATTGCTGTTTGCCTTTGCCATCGAGTTTGGCCAGTATTGGGGCTTAGTCGATAAGTTAGGCTTGGGTGGAAATCGATTGGCGCGAATAGTGATAGGTAGCCATTTTGATCCACTTGATCTCGTGGCATATTTTGTCGGTTACTTGATCTTAGTGGGCTGTTATTGGAAAAGCCGCCAGTCCTAGTATTTGAATCCGCAAGAGCCGCGAGACGTGTGTTTTCGCGGATAAGTAGGCGAGATAGGTAGACGAGATAAGTGGGGTAAGGGATGCAGCCGATAACGGGGTTTTCACTGCTAACAGCACGTACTGATGGACTTGAGCCTGATCCACTGAAAATGCCTTTGTATTTCAATGGCCAACCTACTCACTCTTTTATTGCAGGCCTAGTGATTGAAGGCCAATATCGCTGCGTTTTACCCAATAAAACCTCGGGGTATTTGGTCATCACTTCTTTTGATTGTCCCTTCGAAGAATCGACCGAGTTTAGTCTGCTTGATGAAGGGTTTAAGCTCATTGCGACAACCTCTTTGGCGCAAATGTACGATTCTTTTCTGCTTTATGCCCATTGGCCTATGAAGGATAACCGACTGAGATTGCACTATTACGGTCAGTTTGTGCTGGATTTAGTGATGACAACGGGCAGTTCTTGGTTACCTTTTCAGCCAAAACTTAAACTGGTTGAAGTTATCGATCCCCAAAGCGATCCACAAACAGCCTCATCTCTTGCTGAATTAGCTCAGCGTTTAGCGCGGATTGATAATATAAACTGAGTGAGGTTTGAATTAAATTCAGTTAAAAAAGAAAGGGCTATTCGCCCTTTCATGTTTATCACTTGTATCGATTACTCATGCGGAAAGTTTTATAAGCTTGCTTGCAAAGACGTTTAAAAACCTAATAAAAGCTTCCTCACATCAGCTTGTTTGAACACCAAAACCTTAGAAGAAACCTAAAGGATTCACATCGTAACTCACCAAGAGATTCTTGGTATTTTGATAGTGGTTGAGCATCATCTTATGGGTTTCGCGACCGATGCCGGATTTTTTGTAACCACCAAAGGCGGCATGGGCAGGATAGGCATGGTAACAGTTAATCCACACGCGGCCAGCTTGAATGCCACGTCCCATACGTTGAGCCGTGTTCATGTCCCGTGTCCACACACCAGCACCTAGGCCGTACTCAGTATCGTTCGCGATCGCTAAGGCTTCGGCTTCATCTTTGAAAGTGGTGACCGAAATCACAGGGCCGAAGATCTCCTCTTGGAAGATACGCATCTTATTGTGGCCTTTCATAATCGTCGGGCTGATGTAATAGCCTTCACTTTGGCCGCCATCGAGTTGGCAAAGTGTGCCGCCCAGTAGCACTTCTGCACCTTCAGCCTTACCTATGGCTAAGTAGCTTAAGATTTTATCGAACTGTTCTTTAGAGGCTTGAGCGCCAACTTGAGTGTCGGTATCTAAGGGATCGCCTTGCTTAATGGTTTGCGCACGGGCGAGCACTTTTTCGATAAAGCGATCAAAAATCGACTCTTGGATTAACACTCGTGATGGGCAGGTACAGACTTCACCTTGGTTGAAGAAGGCCAGCAACATGCCTTCGACGGCCTTATTTAAATACTCGTCTTCATGGTCCATCACATCGGCAAAAAACACGTTAGGCGACTTACCGCCAAGCTCAACGGTTGATGGAATTAAGGATTCGGCGGCGCATTTTAAAATGTGATAGCCAATTTCGGTGGAGCCCGTAAAGGCCAATTTAGCGATGCGTTTGCTGGTGGCCAAAGCTTGTCCAGCTTCGGCGCCAAAGCCGTTGACTACGTTAAGAATACCCGCGGGTAATAGGTCTTCAATCAGTTCGAGCAAGACCAGAATCGAGACTGGCGTCTGCTCCGCAGGCTTGAGTACCACACAGTTACCCGCCGCTAGCGCAGGTGCGATTTTCCATGCGGCCATTAAGAGTGGAAAGTTCCAAGGAATGATCTGGCCGACCACGCCTAAAGGCTCTGGGAAGTGATAACTGACCGTGTTGCCATCAATATCGGCGGCGCTGCCTTCCTGTGCGCGGATACAACCTGCAAAGTAGCGGAAGTGGTCGACGAATAAGGGCAAGTCAGCATTTAAGGTTTCACGCACCGCTTTACCGTTTTCCCAGGTTTCGGCAACGGCTAAGTATTCGAGATTTTGCTCGACGCGATCGGCAATGCGCAGTAACAGGTTTGAGCGCTCAGTGACTGAGGTTTTACCCCATGTTTCTTTCGCTGCGTGGGCTGCATCTAATGCTAATTCAATATCTTGGGCATCGGAGCGTGGGATTTGGCAAAAGTTTTGGCCATTCACGGGGGAGCGATTGTCGAAGTATTTGCCATTGACTGGGGCGACCCATTTTCCGCCGATAAAGTTGGCGTATTTTTCTTTGAAGTTAACGATTGCGCCTGCGGTTCCGGGTTGAGCATAAATCATAGAATCATTCCTTCTTGTGGATGGCATGCTGGGCGCTGGCGATTTTTACGCTCTTGGCTTCAGCAAGGGAGTCTTGTTGATGCATCTCTGCTGGATGCCTTTTTAAATATTTTTCGTTTTGCTTTAAGCCAATCCTATTGATTGGCTTAGTGTTCTCTTATGCAACACCTTAGGCTTGCATACCAAGGGTGCATCGCAAGGAGAGTGCCAAACTGGCAGGAGTTGTACACTTGTTGTGCTAACAGTATGATGAAAAGCTAATTTTGCAGATTTGAAACAGTATGGGCACTCAGGGAGAGAAGTGTGTCCTGTGGTTACTTTGTCATTGAGTGGCACACAGCAATTGTGCCGAAACGGAACACAGCTCGGGGGAGCACGGCTATGACAGTTAAACCGCATTTACCATCGACACAGGCGTGGTTGGCCGATTCGTGGCAGCGCAGCATTGGCGCTGGCTTGTCAGAATTTCAGTTACCCCAGGAACTCAGGCTCGATGCCTGCGAACTAAAGCAGAAACATGAGCAATATCAAATGCTCATTGCATTAGTGCAATCCCACGCCTTGCCTTTGTTTAATCAGTTGATGGCGCATTCTAATAGCCGACTCTTGCTCAGCGATGCCGAGGGTTACGTGCTTAGGCATTGGGGCGTGAGCCGTTACTCCACAAAACTGGCGGATGTAGCTCTGGATATTGGGGTGAATTGGCTTGAGCAGCATAAGGGCACTAATGCGATAGGGACGGCGCTTACCGCCAAACAAGCGGTATCTGTAGTGGGTGAGCAACATTTTATTCGCCAAAATCGTTTTATGAGTTGCACTGCTTGCCCGATATTTTCCCCCCAAGGTGAGATGCTCGGGGTGATTGATATCACCAGCGAGCAGCAAAGGCACACCCAGCAGACGCTGATGTTAGTGTCCAGTTTGGCGCAGCAGGTCGAGACCGCGCTTTTGTGCCATCTGCCCGATAGCCATTATCGAATCGATTTAGCGGCGCAGCCCAATCTGCTCAATTCGGGTTGGCAGGGTATAGTGATTGCCGATAGCGATGGCCGCATTGTGGGTTGTAATCTCATGGCGAAACAATTGCTTAATCATGCCAAGGTGGGCGATACCGTCGAGCAGTACTTAGGCGATAATTGGAGCCGAGCGGGTGGTTTTAATCAGCATTTAGCCTTGCATCTACAGACTCAATCCTTAAATATTCCCAGCGCTAAGGGTCGAGTTGCGATTAGCAATAAATCGCTCAATCAATTGGGGGTTCGGTTTCGCGATCCTCAATTAGAACGCGCTTGGCAACATGCCAATAAGGTGATCACCAAGCAAATTCCGCTGTTAGTGCTCGGAGAAACGGGCGTCGGTAAAGAGCAGTTTGTTAAAAAGCTCCATGCCCAGAGTGCACGTCGCACCGAGCCTTTAGTGGCAGTGAACTGCGCCGCATTGCCCGCTGAATTAGTCGAATCTGAACTTTTTGGTTATCAGGCAGGCGCTTTTACTGGGGCAAACCGCACTGGATTTATCGGTAAAATTCGCCAAGCTCACGGCGGCTTTTTATTTTTAGATGAGATCGGTGAAATGCCGCTGGCGGCCCAGAGTCGTTTACTCAGAGTATTGCAAGAGCGCGAAGTGGTGCCCGTTGGCAGTAATCAAAGTTTTAAAGTCGACATCCAAATCATTGCCGCGACCCATATGGATTTAGAGCAACAAGTGGCGCAGGGGCTGTTTCGGCAGGATTTATTCTATCGATTAAATGGTCTGCAGGTACGTTTACCAGCGCTGCGTGAGCGGCAGGATATCGAGCGCATTATCCATAAATTGCATCGTAAACATCGTATCGCCGCGCAGGATATCTGCCCAGAACTGTTAGGGAAAATGATGCAATACGACTGGCCGGGGAATTTGCGTGAGCTGGATAACCTCATGCAAGTCGCTTGCTTGATGGCAGAAGGAGACAATACCCTCAATTGGCAACATTTACCCGATTATCTGGCGGCCAGACTCACATGCGAGCCATTAAAAGGAGACCTGTTACAAGCTGCATCTTTATGTGATGAATTTAAAGAGGTAAGCCGTCAACGTTCTGCATCACCCCTGCTAAGTGGTAAGTTCGCTGTGGAGCCGAATGTCACAAAGGTTCAATCGGATTCCCTAAATGAAGCGATTTATAGCAATGTGTTGCAGGCATACCAAGCCTGTAATGGCAATGTGAGCCAATGCGCTAAGCGTTTAGGGATCAGCCGTAATGCCTTGTACCGGCGATTAAAACAGATGGGGCTTAAGGATTAATATTAGCTTATGGCTCTTGTTGTGAAGCTCAATTAATCGCTAAATATCTCTTAATCACCCACGTTTATCCACTTCGCAATAGACTAAAACCGAGAGGTTTTAGTCCACAATCTCTAGCTTCAGTATCTGACAATGTGACTTTTTGTTGTTGCCAATTTATGCCTAATAGGTTTTATTGATTCGTATAATCGATAAAGATCGTTTCTTCTAATTACAAATTCAGAACTATACTGCGGGCAGGCAGAAAAGAGCTTGGCGTTATGCATAGAAGAGGAACTGTTATGCATCTTACTAAAAGCCTTTTAATTATTTCTATGGGTCTGACATTGAATGTACAGGCTCAAACTTTACCAACAAATACCCTGACACGTGACAATGGTGCACCTGTGGGTGATAACCAAAACTCGACCACAGCGGGCAGTAATGGCAGCGTGTTATTGCAAGATGTGCAGCTTATCCAGAAGCTACAACGCTTTGCCCGTGAACGTATTCCTGAGCGTGTCGTCCACGCCAGAGGCACAGGTGTTCATGGTGAGTTTGTATCGAGTGGCGATTTTAGTAACCTAACCCAAGCGGCACCCTTTGCACAAAAAGGTAAAGTGACACCCGTATTTGTGCGCTTTTCTACCGTGATCCACTCAAAAGGTTCACCAGAAACGCTGCGTGATCCCCGTGGGTTTGCGACCAAATTTTATTCGGACCAAGGTAACTGGGACTTAGTGGGTAATAACTTACCCGTATTCTTCATTCGCGATGCGATCAAGTTTCCTGACATGGTGCATTCACTCAAACCATCGCCAGTGACCAATATGCAAGATCCGAATCGTTTCTTCGATTTTTTCAGTCACGAAGCGGGTTCAACCCATATTTTGACTTAGGTTTACAGTAACTTAGGTGTACCTGCCAGTTATCGTGAAATGGACGGTTTCGGTGTGCATGCGTACAAATTTGTGAATCGAGATAACCAAGTTAAATACGTGAAATTTAACTGGAAGAGTCTGCAAGGTGTTAAAGGCTTACGTCCCGATGAAGTGGTTAAAGTCCAAGGGCAAAACTTTAACCATTTAACTGATGATCTTTACAGTGAGATCAACAAGGGTAACTATCCTAAGTGGGATCTGTACGTTCAATTACTCGACCCGACTGAGCTTAATAATTTTGATTACAACCCGTTAGATGCCACTAAGGTGTGGCTAGATGTGCCAGAACAAAAAGTGGGCACTATGACGCTGAACCGCATGCCTGCAAACTTCTTCCAAGAGACTGAGCAAGCGGCATTTGCGCCATCGAATTTGATCCCAGGGATTGAGCCTTCGGAAGACAGATTACTGCAAGGCCGTATGTTCTCCTACGCCGATACTCAGCTGTATCGACTCGGCACGAATTTGTCGCAATTGCCGATTAATAAATCCTTAGTGGCGGTGGCAAACCACAACCAAGAAGGTGCGGGCAATATGGGGCATACCCAGTCCGATGTGAACTATCAACCGAGCGTACATTTAGCCTTGGCCGAAGATAATCGTTATCGTGCGGTAACAACTGCGCTGACGGGGACTGTGCAACAAACGGCTATTAGCAAGCAGGATAACTTTAGCCAAGCGGGCGTCTTTTATCGCAGCTTGAGCAAGCAAGATAGAGCAGATCTGATCACTAACTTGGCCGGTGACTTAGGCAAAGTGAACGATGCCAATGTGAAACATCAGATGCTCAGTCACTTTTATCGTGCAGACCCAGAGTTTGGTGAGCGTTTAACCAAGGCCGTAAAGGGTGATCTGGCCGACGTTAAACAGCGTTCAATCTGATGTCGTTATTTTTAGGACTGTTTTGGTCGCAGAGATTTGCGCGTTAACAGTCCGAACCCAGTAAGTCCCGCAAGACGTAAACAAGCTCTTTTCTACCCAGTTTAAGAGGGCGTCTTGCGGGCATTTCGTCACCTCTTATTGTTTAAATCTCTATTTTAGCTGTGCTGGGAGCCATTGATGAAACACACTATTGCTATCTTATTATTGATTATTGTGGCCCTGAGTATGTCGGTGGCAATGGGGGCTGGTTCGCTTCAAGCGCCATTGGTTACATCCGCAACTGTCAGTCAAACGGACAAGCCCGATACGGCACAAGTACAATTGCTGGTGGACTATTTTTTTGCAGCAGCGCGTACCGGCGATATCACAGTGCTTGAGCATTTTCTCGATGCGGGCTTCCCTATTGACCAGAGAAATAGTCAAACCTATACCGCGCTAATGGTGGCGGCCTATAACGGCCAAGAGGCTGCAACGGATTTATTGCTTGAGCATGGTGCTAATGCTTGTTTGCAAGATAAGCGTGGTAATACGGCAATGATGGGCGCAGTGATTAAGGCCGAATTCACTATCGTAAAGCGGCTATACGCGAAAGAATGCGATGCGAACCTAACGAATAATGCCGGAATGACCTTGACTGAGTTTGCCCGCTACTGGGGTCAAAGCGGCGCTTTACAGCAGGCGAGTTTAAAGCCATAAAGACGCTAGATCTTGCAATCTCTTGCGCTCGATCACTCTGGGTCATTATCTTTAATCTGTTTAGATCTCAGCATTTACTATTAGCAATAAGTCTGCTTGTTAATGGTGTCTATGCCTTTTATGGTAACTTTTGGAATATCATTTAATGCGATTTTCATGGCCTTCGGAGAGCAATTTATGTTTGATGCCTTACTACTGACGCAAGAAGATAAACGCACGTTTGCTCAAGTTTCACAGATCACAGAAGCTGATTTACCAGAAGGGGAAGTCTTAGTTGAGGTTGCCTATTCCTCGCTGAATTATAAAGATGGTTTAGCTGTGACGGGTGCTGGCAAAATCATTCGCCAGTTTCCTATGGTGCCAGGCATTGATTTTGCGGGGGTCGTGCGCGAATCGACTGATGCAAGATACCAAGTCGGCGATCAGGTGATTTTGACCGGTTGGGGCGTGGGTGAAAATCACTGGGGTGGTATGGCGCAAAAAGCGCGGGTTAAAGCCGACTGGCTGGTGCCCATGCCGCAAGGTTGTGATGCCGCTAAAGCCATGATGATAGGCACGGCCGGGCTTACGGCTATGTTGTGCGTGCAAGCGCTGCAACAGGCTGGGATAACACCGCAAAGTGGGGATATTCTGGTCACAGGTGCCAGTGGTGGTGTGGGGTCGGTGGCGGTGACTTTGCTCGCCAATGCTGGCTATCGTGTGGCTGCCTGCAGTGGTCGAGTTGAACAGAATGCGCCTTTATTGAAGGAGCTTGGCGCCGCAGAAGTGATTGATCGCAGTGAACTTGAACAAGATGCTAAGCCGCTTGAGGCGCAGCGCTGGGCGGGTGTGGTCGATACCGTTGGCAACAAGATCCTCGCCAAAGTATTAGCGCAAATGCAATACGGTGGTGCAGCCGCTATCTGTGGTTTAGCGGGCGGTTTTGCATTACCAACAACCGTTATGCCGTTTATTTTACGGGGTGTGAGTTTACTGGGAATCGACTCTGTTTCTTGTCCATTTGAGAAACGAAAAGCGGCGTGGGAAGCTGTGATTAAAGCACTACCCGAACATTTTTATCAGCAAGCTTGTCAGCAGATATCATTGGCAGAGGTGCCTGATTTCGCGAATAAAATTATCCAAGGTCAAGTCACCGGACGTGTATTAGTTAAGCTGTAATCTCGTTTCCTACGTTTTAACACGATGGCAACACTGAGGTGTTGCCAATTACGACTAAACCATTAGTTCTGCCTCCTGTACTTGTTCTTCATATCGGCTATTTCGGTAGTGTAATCGTCACTTTAAGGCCCGTTGGTATACGGTTCTCGGCTTTAATCTTACCTTTGTGGGCGGTAATCGCCGCTTCAGTGATTGCCAGCCCAAGTCCCCAGCCACCGCTTTCTCTCTGTCTTGCCGAGTCGGGGCGGTAGAAAGGTTTAAAAATGGCATCGAGTTCGGCGGCATCTATGCCTGGACCATCGTCTTTTATGGTAATTTGTACTTGATCAGCCGTCGCACTCGCTTGCAGGTGAATATCGCTTGCGGCGTAGCGAATTGCATTACGCAGCAGGTTTTCAATCGCGCGGGAAAGTGATTTAGGAAAATGTGCTAACTCAATTTCTTCATCGATATCGATAGTAATGCTTTTACCTTGCTGTTCTGCTTCAAATTCCGCATCGTCTAAAACTTGGCTCAGGGATTCGGCCAAGCCTAAATGTACCTTAGTTTCGTTAGTGCTGAGCTTAACCCGCGAGAGCTCTAACAATTCACTGATAAGCTTTTCGAGTTGCTCAGCTTCATAACCTATGCGTTCCGTTTCTGTGGTCTGCTGACCTTTTTTACGTGCGAGGGCTAGGGATAACTGTAGCCGCGTCAATGGGGTGCGTAGTTCATGGGAAATATCCCCCATGAGCCGCTGCTGATTATTAACCATAGCTTCGATGGAGTCGGCCATGCTGTTAAAAGCCGTGGCGAGCTGACCAATTTCATCGTTGCGCTGAGTGGTGGACTTATCGACTCGGTGACTTAAGTCGCCCTCTGCGAGGGCATTAGCACTCTTTTTAAGTGAATTTAATGCCTTACCTAAATGCCACGCGAGCAAGCCACATAATAATCCCGAAAGGAAAATCGCTAGGCTTAAGGTTAATAACTTATTTTCGGCGAAGAAGAAGAACCAAGGCCGTGGATGATTATCCGGTAGGCGGCCATAAAGTGAATACGTTTCAGCGCCCAGATTAAATTGATAGGGACCAAACACCAGCTCATCTTTAAACTGATGGCTAATCGGTTGTTTTTCTTCATCTGCCATCAGCATAAAGCTGCGTACACCGCGACTCACCCTGTGGGTGTTGATCACTTGGCCTTGGCTGTTGACAAGATAGACCCGCAGAGGTTTGCCTTCCATGTCTATGTGTCTTTCCCAGCGCCGAAGAAAATCGGATTCCAGTAAGGCGGGGTTTTCTTGAATGCGCTTAGCTATAGTCGATAGGACTTTTTCAAGGTGAGGTGGCAGTGGCGCACGGTCGTGATTTTGTTGCAGCAATGGTAGCAGACCCACTAAGGCAATGATTAGCGAGCTGCAAAGCCAAAATCCGAGCAATAATTTGATAAATAAACGATTAGGCACAGTCGATACCACCGTTATGGGAGCCAAATATAACCTTTGCCACGGATGGTTTTCACCCTTGGCCGACCATCGCTACGCTCGGGGAGTTTTTTACGTAGATTCGATAAATGCATGTCTAAGCTGCGATCGAAGGGCATGAGTTTTTTGCCGAGCACTTTCTCGTTTAATTCTTCCTTATTCATCAACTCTCCCGCGTGCAGCGCTAGGGTGTGCAGCAGAGTGAATTCTGTGCCTGTGAGTATGATCAACTGCTCGTTACAGTAAGCTTCTTGGCGCGATGGATCTAAGCGTAGATCGCCAAACTCTTGGGCGGGCGCGGCATGGATTTCTTGGGTTGTTAAGTTCGAACGACGAATAATGGCGCGGATACGGGCAATTAATTCTCTGTCATTAAATGGTTTTGGCAGGTAATCGTCGGCGCCTATCTCAAGCCCAACCACGCGATCGATTTCATCGCCACGGGCGGTCAACATTAATACTGGGGTTTGTTTATGTTGGCGCAGTGCGCGTAGCACTTCAAAACCGTTTAATTTAGGTAGCATGACATCGAGTAGGATCAGATCGTAATCTGCGGTCAGTGCCAGATCTAAACCTTGTTTACCGTCGTAGGCCAAGGTTAATTGAAACCCTTCTAACTCGAGCAGTTGCCCTAGTAGCTCAGATAACCCCAGATCGTCATCGATTAATAATATCCGACTCATACTGTTCCTTAATCTCAGTAATGTGGCCTCATGTGCCTGTTTATCATAGGCACTTTTAGCGCTTTGGCTGAGTATACCTGTTTTGATGTCAATTGCTGTGTAGCAATGTAAGCCAAAGTAAAGAATAGAGTTATTGCCGCAACTTTACAGTGATTTACTCAGGCAACGTCCTCACTTACATATAGGGGGTTAGACTGGAAGGGTCGAAAGTGACTCGGCTTAAAAGGGTCGTCACTGTGTCTTATTACTTGCCATATTAAAGTTGAACCATCGAGGTTAACACTATGAAAACATTATCACCTTTGAAAGCGAGCCTGTTTGCCATTCTAGCGAGTTCTGCAGTTTTCGCGACGGCAGTTAATGCAGCACCTAAGGATGCTGGCTGCGACTTCTCTAAATCTGAATTCCATAAAGGCGACCGCATGGAACATGGCGGCCGACATATGGACCACGGTGGCATGCATCGTATGTTTGAAGGGCTCGATTTAACGGATGCCCAGAAAGCTGACGTCAAAAAGTTGTTTGCCGATCAGAAAGCCACGCGCGCTGATAATCGTCCAACGAAAGAGGAACGTTTGGCACATCGCACTGAGATGCAGGCCTTAATTAGCGCGCCTAGTTTTGATGAAACACAAGCAAAGGCACTGATGAGTGCGCAGCAAGAGCAGCGTCAAACTCAAGCCATTGAACGTATGAAGCTGCATAATCAAATATTTAATCTGCTGACACCAGAGCAGCAAGCTAAGTTTAAAGCGCGATTTGAAGCACAAGCTGGTAAAGAACCTCGCGGTTAAGCGTCTTAGCTGATATACAATAGGGTCATAGCTTCCCAAGATAGATCCCTTATGACTCAAACTTCCCAATACGATTTTTGGGTCAAACTGGCTAGCCGCGCTTCCGTGGCTACCGCTTTGATCCTTATTCTTATCAAGATGTTCGCTTGGCTTTATTCCGGCTCTGCCAGTATGTTGGCATCTTTGACGGATTCCTTTGCCGATGCTCTCGCTTCTATTATCAATTTTATTGCCATTCGTTACGCGCTTGTGCCGCCGGATCATGACCACAGATATGGTCATGGTAAGGCTGAGCCGTTAGCGTCTCTAGCGCAATCCGCCTTTATTATGGGCTCCGCATTTTTATTACTGTTCTATGGTGGTGAGCGTCTATTAACACCTGTTCCGGTTGAAAATGCCACCATAGGTGTAGTTGTTTCTATCATAGCGATTGTGATGACGTTAGCTTTAGTCATGTTGCAGAAACGCGCATTAGCGGCGACAAAAAGTACTGTGGTTGAAGCTGATTCGCTGCACTATAAATCAGATTTATTCCTTAATGGTGCGGTATTGTTGGCACTAGTATTAGCGCAATACGGTTGGTGGTGGGCTGACGGTTTATTTGCGGTAATGATTGCATTTTATATTGGTCATCAAGCCTTTGGCTTAGGTTATCGCTCAATTCAAGCCTTGTTAGACAGAGAGCTAGACGAAGAAACTCGCCAGCAAATTACGCAAATCGCGATGGAAGATCCACGGGTGCAAGGGCTGCATGATTTACGCACTCGTCAAGCAGGCAAAACTGTTTTTATTCAATTTCATTTAGAACTCGATGGCAATTTGAGTTTGAATGAAGCCCACAGTATTGCCGATACAACAGGGATAAGAGTCAAAGCCGCCTTCGAAGATGCTGAGGTGATTATTCACCAAGATCCGGTTAAACCTGATGTAAACGAAGCATAAATTAAGGGCAAGCTATGGCATGGATGCAGAAGCAAAGTCACAGATGGGATCATTCCACTCGATTGATATGCCGCTATCATAGGCTATCGACTCGCTTTGAGTTGATAGCCGAATCTGTGATTTCTGACGTTAGCATTCCTGTGAATGCAGAAATCACGCTCCTGATGGAACAGAAATCTTCGATAGTAAATCAAGCGGATAGTACCGTATCTCCTGTGATAGCGGGAGCTTGGAGTCAGTTAGTTCGGCGTAAACATCTTTATTACTTACCGCAGAAAATTGATTTCGAAATATCTAACCAAGCTTATCGAGTCCATATCTGGCCATTATTTCTTTGGCGTACACGTATTACTTGTGTGGCGACTGGCAGAGTTGTCGTATCCGAATGTTTGGATGTGAGAAGGCGTCGTTCCCTCATCCGTTGGCTATATGCAAGTTTTATAGGATTGTTGCGGGTGCTAAGTTAAAGCCGTTAATGATTTTAGATATAAAAAGATAATGTCTAAAGTGAGTATGATTTCCCTCTATAAATATCAACTATAGCTTTCGTTTTTGACTCAAGCTGAATAAATGCTGTACGGCTAGTGTTTTGCTCATTTAAACGATGACACCCCAGATCTGCTTATTGTAATATCCACGCCGTTTAATACTTTCGTTAAATCATTAGGGAATTATGATGAAAAAATTATCAATTGTTGCCGCTGCTTTATTGTCTGCATTTCTGGCGACTCAAGTCTCTGCTGCAACCGACACTACTGGATTTTATGTGGGTGGTGCATTAAATAGAGTCACAGCTGATGCTTTTGATGGTTCAGAAACCGGTACTGGTGTAGGCGTATACGGTGGCTATAACTTCAATGAGTGGTTTGGTTTAGAAGCCAACCTGTTCGCCACTGGAGATCTTGGCGACAGAGATGTTGATATAGGTGCCGGCGCATTAAGCTTCACGCCTAAATTTACCGCACAAATCAATGACATCTTCTCTGCTTATGCGAAAGTGGGCATCGCTTCTATGGCGCTGGTGATTGATGACGGCTCCGATGATGAAGACTTCACCGGTTTCGGTTGGACCTATGGTGTTGGCGTTAATGCGGCGGTAACAGAGCACTTAAATATCCGCGTAAGCTACGATGTGACTACGGGTGATCTAGAAGCAGATCGTCACAACTCTATAGATATCGACACTGATATTAAACAGTTTGCTGTGGGTCTGCATTATCAGTTCTAATTCTGCTTGGGCTAGTGGTCGTCATGTTAGTTAGCACAATCTAGATATAAAAAAGGGATATGTGAATATCCCTTTTTTGTTGCTTAAGGTTAATGCGTTTGTATAGTTAGCCTTGATGAGAACGTTATTTTATCTACTCAATCCATCGACAGTTCTTTTAATTTCCGCGTTAAGGTATTTCGTCCCCAGCCTAAACGTTTCGCCGCTTCCTGTTTATGGCCTTGAGTATGGCGCAGCGCAGTTTCTAGCAGTATGCGCTCGAATGCGGGCTGCACCTCAGTTAACAGATCGCTGTTTCCTTCCAAGAGTTTTTGATCTATCCACTCAGTCAGTGCCGATTGCCAATCTTGGCTGCCTTTCGCCGTGTGGGTGACACTCACAGGGTCTTTCAGTAATTCTGGCGGTAAATCTTGGGGTAAAATTTCTTGCCCCGATGCCATTACGGTTAACCAACGACAGGTGTTTTCGAGTTGTCGGACATTACCGGGCCAAGGTAATTGGGATAGTTTTACCGCGGTCTCCTTGGTCATGATCTTAGTTTCCACGCCAATTTCCTTTGCTGCAGAGGCGAGGAAATGGGTGGTAAGTTGGGGAATGTCTTCTCGTCTTTGTGATAGTGGCGGCAAGTGCACGCGGATTACGTTGAGGCGATGGAACAAATCTTCCCTAAAGCCGCCTTTTTGCACTAATAATTCAAGATCTTGGTGGGTCGCCGCTATGATACGCACATCCACTTGCACCGCATTATGACCACCGACGCGGTAGAACTGGCCATCGGCGAGCACTCTGAGTAACCGTGTTTGTACGTCTAACGGCATATCGCCGATTTCATCTAAAAAGAGCGTGCCACCGTTTGCTTGTTCGAAGCGACCTTGGCGGACATTGGCTGCGCCAGTGAAGGCACCTTTTTCGTGGCCGAATAGCTCAGATTCGATCAAATCCTTAGGGATCGCTGCCATGTTCAGCGCGATAAACGGCTTATCTTTACGTGGGCTGTGCTTGTGTAAAGCGCCAGCCACTAACTCTTTTCCCGTACCCGATTGACCATTGATCAGCACGCTGATCGATGAGCGTGAAAGCCTGCCTATGGCGCGAAACACCTCTTGCATCGCTGGCGCTTCACCTATGATTTCGGGTGTTTTGACTTGGGTTTCTTGCGCGGGTGCAGGGCTCTGTTCAGTGGCATGGGTAAGTGCGCGCTCAACCAGAGAGATCGCCTCATCGATATCGAAGGGTTTAGGCAGATACTCAAATGCGCCCGCTTGATAGGCGCTGACTGCGCTGTCTAAGTCTGAGTGCGCCGTCATAATGATCACGGGAATATGGGGATAATGCACCTGCAATCGTTCGAGCAGGCTTAAACCATCCGTGCCGGGCATACGGATGTCCGACACTATCACGTGCGGTTGCGATATTTCTAATGCCTGCCACAGGGATTCGGCGGCGGCAAAGCTGGCGGTGCTGAGCTTAGCACCTTGCAGTGCCTTTTCGAGTACCCAGCGTATCGAGCTGTCATCGTCGAGGATCCACACTTGTTCACTAATTCGCATCTTGCTTCCTCATACGGTATGGGTAGGTACTGTCGAAATTATTTAGCGCTTAAAATTGGTAATGAAATGATAAATTCTGTGTGCCCAGCGCTGGAGAGGCAATCGATCCTTCCCGAGTGTAAACGGGCAATATTATGAGCAATCGAGAGGCCTAAACCTGAACCTTGCTCACGGCTTGTCACCATGGGATAAAATAATGTGTCCATTAGCTCAGGCGGTATACCGGGGCCGTTGTCGATAATCGATAGGGTTAACACTAGCTTGTGGCGCTGTGAGCCTATGGTGACTTGGTGTTGAGTGCGAGTGCGGATCAAAATTTCGCCGCCCGTATGTTCAAGCGCCTGCACCGCATTTTGTAAAATGTTCAGCACAGCTTGCTGCATTTGGTCAGGATCCATCTCGATATCGGGAATGGATGGATCGTAATCCCGTTTGAGCTGGATGTTAGCGGGCAGCGCCATTTCAACTAACTTATAGACCTTTTGCACCACTTGATGGATGTTGTGCAGACTGTGCTGTGTCGGCCTTTGGGGGCCGAGCAGACGGTCCACTAAATTACGCAGCCGATCGGCCTGCTCTATGATGAGCGTAGTGAATTCCTTCAGCGCCGGATCATCCAGCTCCCGCGATAATAGCTGTGCCGCACCGCGAAGGCCGCCTAAAGGATTCTTGATTTCATGGGCTAAGTTGCGCACCAAAAACTGCGCCGCTTGTTGCTGTGCATCTTGACTCAGTTGCTGATGAATGCGTCTTTGTTGGTCAACTTGGCGCAGTTCGAGCAGGCTGAGTTCAGCCTCGTCATCGAGGGGAATAAGGGTTAAATCAACGGTATGATGTTGGCCATCGAGCGTGACTAGTGCTGCCGTATTGACCGTTAAGCCTTGGCCGGCTGTTACTGCATCCATTAATAGCTTGGCGTCGACACCGAGGATTTGATAGTGCTCAGGCAAAGTTTGTTCTACGAGTCTATGGCTACCAACACCTAATAATTGCTCTGCTGCTGCGTTGGCATAACAAGGCTTGAGATCCTTATCTATGACAAGTACAGCGGTAACTAAATGATTGAGCAGTGTCTCTTTATCCATCGACCGTTCCTAGAAATAGGGTTGCACCACTATGGTGCACCAATCTGGTGCAAGCTGCAACTTGTCTTCATCAAACGGTTTAGTCAGGAGGAGTTAATCTAACTTCATGTATTTAAAGTTTTTATACTAACTTTTACTATACAAATAGTGACATTAACGCTTAGCTGCTTGATGAAGAAATATCTTTCTTGGTGAACTTGATGCAAAGACTTTGCCGTTTTGAGTCAAAGCGTCAACGACTAAGGTATGTTCACCTCGGTCGATGTTTTTGAGTTTGAAGGTACCGCCAATTTGTGGCTGACCTATGGGGTTGCCATCGAGCTTGAGGGCCATCAAATACTGACTTTTTAGCTCTGGGGTGATAGTCGCAACGACGTCGAAATCGCCATTGTTATCTCTGACGGTTTCCTCTTCGGTCGGAGAGGTAATATTGACTTGATATTTAATAGATTCAATTGCTTGATTTGAGCTGTTTAAGTCTGTTTTGGGCAGAGGAAGGGCAATTTGATTTAAGGTCTTATCTTTTAGCTCAACGACTTGGGCATTTGGCTGCGGCTCATCGGAGTAATGGACTTTGCCATCTTTATCGACCCATTTATAAACAGTCGCTTGCGCTAACATGCTAAATAGCACTAAGCCGATGAGTGTGAGTGAACGCATGCTAAAGTCCCTGTAGCCTTGAGATAGAGTTAATCAAGATTAGTCTCTTTTACATCAAAAATCATGGTGTTTGTTGCGCTAAGTGGTTAAGGACGTCACCACTGAGAAGGTATAAAGTCGACAGAAAATGGGGAGGCAGAAACAGGGGTTAGTTAAAGTGGGTTAAGCTCGGGCACTAACATGTGCCCGAATTCGATCCATCAATTACAGGCTTGCATCGAGTTGTTTCTCGATCTCACTCGCTTTGACCCAAGCGGCATGTTGGGATAATTGAGTGGCATAGCGTTCAATGTGTTCAAATTTCGCGAGATCGCCACTGTTAGCCAGTAGCTCCACCACGAAGGACATCATGATATCCGCACCCGTGAGCTTGTCTGCAACAAGATAGGTTTTATCAGCCAACATATCATTGAAGTAATGACTAATCTTACTGACTTCTATCGCAGCATAACCTTCAAGGAAATTGGTTTTACAACCGTCCTTTTGCACGAACATACGCAGTAACAAAGGCAGCATGGCTGAGCTTTCGGCAAAGTGTAGCCATTGCAGATAACTGACATAGTCTGCGCTGTCTCTGGCGGGGGCTAAGGTATCCGCCGCATATTTTTCAATCAGATATTCGGTGATCGCACCCGATTCTGCTATCACTTGACCGTCCATTTCGATAACGGGTGATTTGCCTAACGGATGAATTTGCTTAAGTTCGGGTGGCGCGAGAAAAGTCTGGCTATCACGTTGATAACTCTTAATTTCATAGGGTTGACCGAGTTCCTCTAGCAACCAGATGATACGTTTAGAGCGTGATTTATTGAGATGGTGCAAGGTGATCATGGGCTTTCCTTTGGACACTGAGAGTACATTTTGGCTGTCGCACCATTATGGTGCGACAGCTCTTTTTAACGCATTTAGCACACTTGTGCGCCTGTCTTTGTTCATTTCAAGCTGAGCGTCGCGTATTTATCGCTTAGCCTCTCGCGTTCAATTGCGCAACTATGGTTTCGGCTACGGCTTCGGATGATCCCGGATTTTGGCCTGTGATCAAATGGCCATCTGCGACGACAAAGCTTGTCCAGTCATCACCTTTGACATAATTGCCACCATTTTTCTGCAGCATGTCTTCAACCAAAAATGGCACGACATGAGTGAGTTGCACGGCTTCTTCTTCAGAGTTGCTGAAACCGGTAACACGCTTGCCGCCGACCAATGGCTTGCCATCACTGGTTTTAGGGTGCAGCAATGCAGCGGGCGCATGACATACGAGCCCTAGGGGTTTATTGGCTTGATAAAACTGTTCAATCAAGATGATAGAATGTTTATCTTCGGCAAGATCCCACAGTGGACCGTGGCCGCCCGGATAAAAAACCGCATCATAATCGGCTGCATTGATTTCACTTAAGCGAGTGGTATTCGCTAGCAGTGCTTGAGTCTCAGGATCTTTGCTAAAGCGCGCAGTAGCTTCGGTCTGAAAGTCTGGCTCATCACTTTTTGGATCGAGTGGTGGTTGACCGCCCTGTGGCGAGGCTAAGGTAATGTCAAAACCTTTATCTTTAAACTCATAAAAAGGAGAGGCGAATTCTTCGAGCCAAAAGCCGGTTTTTAAACCTGTGTCGCCGAGTTTATCGTGTGACGTAAGTACCATTAATATATTCATTTTCATACCTTTACCTATGTTGCTCACCTCAATACGTGTGAGCTTTGGGTTTAGTTCAATCAGGATACTGTTTGACGTTAGAGGGCTAAGGTCAAAATCTCACGACTCATGGCTGGGTCAATATTGCCGTGTTCACCAAGCGCCACCATGCCGTGCAGTTCAAGCTGTTTCACGACAGTATCAACGTGGCTGGCATCGAGATCATAGGCAGATAAATGTGTCGCTATGCCCATGGCTTCGAAGAAAGCCTTGGTTTTTGCAATGGCGGCATCGATGCGCTCGTCATCAGTACCTGTGTTGATGTGCCACACTCGGTCGGCGTATTGGAGTAACTTTTCGCGTTTAGCCTCTTTTGTGCACTGCAGCAGGGCAGGTAGTACGATTGCCAATGTACGCGCATGGTCGATATCGTAAAGTGCAGTGAGTTCATGGCCAATCATATGGGTTGCCCAGTCGTGGGGAACACCGACGCCAATAGTGCCGTTGAGTGCCATAGTGGCGACCCACATTAAGTTAGCGCGAATGTCATAGTCTTGGGGTTGCACTAGTACCTGTGGACCAAGCTCAATCAAGGTTTGCAATAAACCTTCGGCAAATCTGTCCTGCACGGCGGCGTTAACTGGGTAAGTGAGGTATTGCTCTGTGATATGCACAAAAGCATCGACCACACCGTTGGCCACTTGGCGTTCTGGCAGGGTGAAGGTTTTCGTCGGGTCGAGTATGGAGAATTGTGGATAAACCAAGTCATTACGGAATGGCAGCTTAGCTTGCAGTGATTTACGGGTCACTACGCTGGCGTTGTTCATCTCTGAACCCGTCGCTGGCAAGGTTAATACTGAGCCAAAGGGCATAGCTTGAGTGACTTTTGCGCCCCAGCTAGTGAGAATGTCCCAAGGTTCGCCTTCAAATACCGCTGCTGCGGCAACAAATTTAGTGCCATCGATAACAGAGCCACCACCAACCGCGAGGAGGAAGTCGATATTCTGCTCACGCACTTGGGCGACGGCTTTCATTAAGGTTTCATAGGTTGGGTTTGGCTCAATGCCATCGAACTCGACGACGAAACGATTACCCAATGATTGTTTTACTTCGTCTAACGTGCCTGTTTTTCTGGCGCTGCTGCCGCCAAAGAGGATCATGACTTTAGCATCGCTCGGTACTAAAGCATCAATTGCGGCGATAGTGTTTTTACCAAAACGGATGCGGGTCGGGTTGTAATAGTTAAAATTTAGCATGGATGATGTTATTCCTATTATTACTTTAAATGAGCAGCGTTAATTGAGCTGCATTAATTAATAGCCCGTTAAATTAGTAGACCAGTCGTCTAATTTCGGGGCGTGAAAATGTATTCTTTAAAAATCTGGGCTGATCGATATCAGCAAATATTAGTTTTGAGTCGGTATTAGGTTAAAGGGCCGTTTTAGGCGTTAAAATGGCTTTAGTCGTCACGAGTGCACGTTCGAGTGCCGCAGGGCTGTGGCCCAACTTGTTCATTAAGCTGGCGCCTAACCACATGTGATACAACATTTCAGCGGTTGATTGCGGATCTTGCAGGGCGATTGATCTATCTGTTATGCCCACTTGAACGCAAGTCGTTAACCTCTCTATGATGCCGGCGGAGCCTTTAAGTAAGGCAACACGCATGGCTTCGGATAAATCGGCCACTTCGGCGCTGAGTTTCACGACCAGACACTTTTGATCTACGCAGCCATCGGCTTGTACGTGCAACCATTGTTGCCAGTATTGCATCAAGCGTTGATGGCCTGTCAGTGTTGAGTCATTGAATAATGCGTCTAAATCTAATTGATATTTTTCAAAATAATCAGTAATAAGCGCTTCGCCAAATTGTTCTTTGGATTTGAAGTAGTGATAAAACGAGCCTTTAGGCACTTCGGCCGCCTGCAGCAGTAGGGATAAGCCGACGCTGGAAAAGCCTTTGCGTACGATTAGCTTGTAGCCGATGTCGAGAATGTGCTGGCGAGTGGATTGAGTTTCAATTTTCATGGGGTTTAGGATAAGTCAAATTAGACCGGTCGTCTAGTGTTGTTTTTGTCGGCGATATCAACGCATTCGATTTAGTATACTTTGCCTTGTGAGTTTTACGCTGCCTTGAGCCAGGTTGATAAAATTGCCAGATTGATAAATGTCAGACGGATAAAGCATTCTGATGGTGAAATGGTGAAATGGTGAAATGGTGAAATGGTGAAATGGTGAAATGGTGAAATGGTGAAATGGTTCGGTAGGACAACATACTCACAGTGCTGAGATAAACCGTCACTGTGAGCGTTCGATTAACGATTGATATGAAATATTAATCGCACTGTCACTTAATCGAGATGACTAGAGATAGCTACAGCAATATTCGGCAATGGCTGTGTTACGAATTTTAAAGCTAACATTTGCAGCCAGCTCAAACTGAGTTCCTTCGCTAAATTCTTGCCAAGTCGTTGTTTCTGGAAGTAACACCTCAAAACGGCCGCTAGTCACTTCCATGATTTCGCCTTGGGAGGTTGAGAACTCATATTCCCCTGGTAATACAACACCTAAGGTTTGCTTGCTGCCATCGGCAAAAAATACGCTACGGCTAGCCACTTTGCCATCAAAGTAGATGTTGGCTTTTTTAGATACTGACACTTGCTCGAGTAAACTCATTATTAATCCTCTATAAATTGGCTTGGGATGAATTTATATGCATATTTAATAAATTTCAATGCATTATTTGTCGCATGGATGTGCGCATTCAATATAAGTTGATGCTAACGTTTGGTTTATTGCTTATTTCCCACTATATCATTTTGTTTGAAATGGTCGGTATGGCTTGGCTGTCATTTAAAGTTATTAATCATTTTTCTACTTAAAAATAATGAGTTGTCGGAATTTTAGTGAACTTTTGATGAAAATAGTCGGCACCGCTTTGTTTAGCTGAGATTCTTCTCCTATAGTTTTAAGGCAGGTTTGATTCTGCAAAGATTGAAGGAATGGAATTCGATGCGCGACAAGGAGTCTCACCATGGGTTTTACTCGTAAAATTCAGCTTATCAGTTTATTGATTGTCCTATTACCCCTCATATTTGCTACCGCAATAGTGACTTACATTGCTCGGGATGAATTGTTTGCCGAGGCTCAGTCTCGTTTAGTGGCTGTGCGTGAGATCAAGCAACGGCAGATTGTTGGCATGTTTCAGGACTTTTCCGATAACCTGCAGGCCGTCAGCGCCGTAATTGCCAGCCAAAAAAGCCTCGATAC
Source organism: Shewanella sp. SM71 (assembly GCF_025653905.1). Lineage (NCBI taxonomy): Bacteria > Pseudomonadati > Pseudomonadota > Gammaproteobacteria > Alteromonadales > Shewanellaceae > Shewanella > Shewanella sp. SM71. The sequence goes on along the minus strand of NZ_JAKKRW010000029.1, from coordinate 35,674 downwards.
TCTTACTGACATAGATCAAACCTTGCAGTCATTAAATAAATCCCTCGGTTTTTATGACCTATTTATTATTAGTGACGATGGCACCGTTTTATATACAGTGGCGAAGGAGTCTGATTTCGGCACCAATTTGCGTACTGGACCCTTCCATGATTCGGGATTAGCACAGTTATTCAATAAGGCATTGGGATCGGCGGGCACAGTATTACTACAAGATTTCTCCGCATACGCGCCTTCAAACGGTCAACCGGCGGCATTTATTGGCCAGTCGATTCAGTTCAATCAGCAAAGATTGGTGGTGGTGGCTCAAGTATCAATCGATCGCATCAACAGAGTTATGCAAATTCGTGAGGGTATGGGGCAAAGTGGTGAAACTTATCTTATTGGCCCAAATAATCGTATGCGTTCCGATTCTTTTCTCGACCCCATTAATCGCACGGTTACGGCTTCGTTTGCGGGAACGATAGCTCAGAATGGTGTCGATACGCTGGCGGTGAAGGAGGCGCTGGCAGGTAAATCGGGTGTGATGCAAGTGAATGACTATAACAATAATCCCGTTTTATCCGCTTATTCTCCTGTCGTTGAGCTCGGTTTACGTTGGGGTTTGATGGCTGAAATTGATGTGAGTGAAATAGCAGCTCCCGCCTACCGTATGATGTTTATCGGCTTATCTTTGTGCAGCAGCCTTAGTGTTGGCGTTCGCTGCCGCTAAGTTAGTTACAGGGTTTGTATTAAAGCCGCTCGGCGGTGAGCCTGAGGACATGTGTAACTTGACCAGTATGATCGCCTCTGGCGATTTAACTCATAATTTACCGCATGTTCAAACGGATAATCACCTGATGAGTTGGTTGGCGCGGATGCAAACTAAGCTCAAAGAAATCATCAGTCAGCTGGTGGGCGTTGGGCATGAACTTGAATCTGCCGCCGAACAAAACTCTGCCGCTATGACACAAGCCGATTGCAGTATTCAGATGCAGGCTAAAGAAACTGATATGTTGGCTACTGCAGTTGAAGAAATGAGTTATGCCGCAGCTGAAATCAGCACGAATACGATGAGATCCTCCGCTGAAGTGTCCGCCTGTACCCATTCGAGTGAAATTCTTTCGCAAAACTTGGCTAGTACTCGTAAAAGCTTAAAAGTGACCTTGAGCAGTTTTGCAACTATTCATCAACAGGTGGGCAGTCTTGAGGCGGATAGTCAGAAAATCGGCTCAGTATTAGCTGTGATAAATGCGATTGCGGAACAAACTAATCTCTTGTCTCTTAATGCGGCGATTGAAGCAGCGAGAGCTGGCGAGCATGGTCGTGGATTTGCTGTGGTTGCCGATGAGGTGCGTCAGTTAGCGGTGAAGGTTCAGTTAGCAACTCAGGATATTGGGCAAGTGTTAAAAGGTATTCAGCAACAGTCAGGTGTGCTGGCGTTGCATAGTGTGACTTGTTCCACTGAAGCCTCTAAAACCGCAGAAGATGCGGATGGAATGCAGACCGCGGTGGATGATATTGCTTTGCGCTTAGAAACCTTAAAGGCATTAATGATTCAAACCGCAACCGCTGCGGAAGAACAAACAACGGTTTCGGCGACGATTGCGCAGGGGATTGCGGGCTTAAGCGTGGCGGCGGAGGAAAATAGTGCGGCTATCAGCCAAGTAGCAGCGAGTACGCGGAGTCTGTTGGGGTTAGCAAATCAGCTTGGTTTAACAACGGCACAGTTTAAGGTGTAGATATTTTTCGCTGCATTTACAGTGTTCTCACCTTAGTTGGTGCTGTAAATGTGACTGAGCTGGATGTTACACATCCGCCAGAAATGGATTTCTGGCGGATATTTTTATCAGGACTTCAGTTGGTTATCCCATGAGTGAGCATTAACGTTTACGCCAAATTGTCATTTCTGAGATGGAATGTTGGAATTTACGTTTAGTCTCGCGGATCACGAAGGGAATTTCCTTCACTGCGACCAGCTCAAATTGGCCGATCAAGGTTTCGGTCAAACCATCTAAGGTGGTGAAGTTCTCTCCTTTGACTTTAACGCCACCTAACCATTTATCCTTGGGCGTATAATCTTCAAGCCAAGTGTATGGCGAGGCAATCACAAGGTATCCACCTTGATTAATCCGCTGGGCAATACTGGTTAAAAAGTGCTTAGGCTCGTTTAACCTGTCGATAAGATTTGAGGCATAAACCAAATCATAACCTGTGTAGATGGGCTTTAAATTACAGGCATCACCTTGCATAAAGTTGACCTTTTTCGTCTCAAGCTCATATCCCAGTTTTGCGAGACTCGCACTCTTAAATTCCTGTAAGTCGCCTTCGGTGCGTATGGTGTAACGTTTTTCACCTTGTTCTGTCAGCGCATAGGCCTGTTGAATAAAGCGCGCCGAGAAGTCGATACCATCAACATGATCAAACACTTTTGCCAGTTCGAAACTCGCGCGACCAACGGAGCAGCCGATATCGAGGGCTTTAGCTGTATGAGTCAATTGAATTTCACTCAGCGCTTGCTGCACACCATTGACGCAGAAGTTAGCAACCCCGAAATATTCGGCGCCATAGTGGAATTCAAGGTATTGGGAAATCAGTTCATCCGTTTCGTACACATTGACCTCGGCCATTTGAGCTGGATTTTGGGGGGATTCCACATAGCGAAAGCCCGCGTGTTGATAAAAATGTCGACGAAACGCATAGCGTGATGAAGCAATTGCCTCATTACCTGTAGAGATCCACGAGCCACCTTTGATGAGATTATGTTTGCCATCGAAGGTTGGGGTGGAGAAATCATCGTAAAGTGGGTGTACGGCGAAGCCGTCAAAACCGTCGATTGCGGTTTCTGTCCATTGCCAAACATTACCGACAATATCGAAAAAGCCATTATGTTCGAAGCGATTCACTGGGCAAGAAGAGGCGTAATAAGCCAAAGCAATATTGCCCGGCACTTCATGCCAATCGGGCGCATCGGCGGGCACATTCTCGCGTAAGATGTTCCACTCAGCTTCAGTTAATAGACGTATATTGCTTTGCTTTTGTTCGGCTTTCCAATTACAGAAGGCCTTAGCTTCGAGTTGATTCACTTCAACAGGCCAGTTTAATGGCAGCGGGATTTCTTCTGCTAAGTTACGTTGCCACCATTTATCTTGTCTTAAGCGCCAAAAACGCGGCATTTGTGCTTGGGTATAGGCAAGCCAAGCTTGGCCTTCTTCATTCCAAAATTGGGGTGAGCGATAGCCGCCAGCCTCGACGAATGCGAGATACTCTTGATTCGAGACTAAGAATTTAGCAGCCTTAAAGTCGTTAACGTTAAATATTTTATGGCCGTACTCATTGTCCCAACCGTAGGTTTGGTCTTGTTCTGTTTTGCCTAAGGTCACCTTTTGCCCTTTTACAGCCAATAAACTGTTAGTCTCGGCAGGGGCGGTGTCTTGGCACGCAGGCCAGAGGTGGTTGGGCGCGACATATTCCAGCGGCAGTTGGCGGATGATCACCGATGAGGTTTCTAAATGAATACGCTCATGTTCAATGCCCATCAAAATGATCCAAGCTGGACTATTTTGAGTGATAGGTAACGCTAGAGGCATTTCATCGATAACACGATTGACGAGAGCATTAACTTGTTGGCGATAGCTTCGCACCTCTGCCACATCCGGCCACGGATAATGTTGTTCGTTCAAATCATCCCAAGACATCTCATCGACACCAATGGCGAACATGGATTCGAAGTTGTCGTTTACCCGTTCATCGAGAAATTTACCGAGTTTGAGTTTGTTGATATAGAAAGTGGCCGTATGGCCAAAGTAAAAGATTAACGGATGGCGCAGCGGCTCGGCTTTGAGGTAATAGGCGCTATCTTCTTGGATCAAATCATACAGAGACTCGTATAAAGCCCATGTCTGATTAAAGTATTGCTTAAGCTCTTGACGCTTTCCTGCCTCAGTTTCACCAATGAGCTTAAGGGTTTGAGGGGGTTGCGTTATGGGCTTATCCATAGACAAGTAAACTCCGTATTTATCGGCCTGCGGTGCAAGCATGGGAAGATTAATCTATCGTGTGTGACTCTATACGCGATTACTGAGCTCAGGATCACTTTGTCAGCTTAATGTGTCGGTTTGAGGCAAAGTGTTTTACAAACTAACAGAAAGACCAATTGAGTCCAACATCAGTGCTGGAGCTTAAAGCATCTCAGGTATGACCCTTTGGTTTGGGATTATCTTACAAAGAAAGTGATGCGCTCAATTTAGTGATGCTATCCCTTACAGGGATTAAAATTATTTTATCCCTGAAGAGTATTTTCTCTGTCGGGGTTAAGGCAGAATGATCCCGTCCGTAAAATTATTATGCAGGATATAACGGGATGACAATTAACGCATTATGGATACCCGCCTGGTATGAGCTTGATCCGTCGATCGTAGTGGGTGTGACTGAGGAGTTTGTTTTTCACAAGACTGCCGCAAACGAGGCGTTAAAGTTTTACAGCGGTGCAAAGGAAAACGATGCCGTTAAGGCAACCGGAACTATTTCGGCCATTAAGCACAATGTCTTGGGGGACATTGAAAGTGTCGATGCGCAGGGGCTCGATTATACGCTTGTGTTGCAAGATGGACGGCGTTTGTTAGTCAACGCAGAGGAAAATCCTGGCTTGGTTTATGAGTGGGTTGATGACAGTTGGCAGCCTTCAGATATGGTCATTACAGATTGGACATTAACAGTACAATTTGCGTCTTTATCACCATTGACGCCAATAAAGTAATTGAAGGTTTATCGTGAGTAACTAGATGGCAAAGTGCAGTTAGCGCTCGGGATCCGAGGTTGACTGCACTTTTACTTGTTCAGCAAGTTGTTGGTATTCTTGTTTGATTTCTGCAATATAAACATCGTGAAAATTCAATTCATTAAATTCTTCTATACAGAGCTGATAACGGCGTAGCTGCTCAGATTTTTCTTCAGCGGTATCCCATATTTCCATTAGCATAGCGTTTGATTCCATTCATAAATTTAATATATGTATCCAGCATGCATTTTAACTATGTCTACTGATAATTAATCGAGTCGGCTTCAAAATGGTTACGCTTCATGTTGTCCTGAGACGTTATCTTTTCTATAAATCTATTTTAAACAAAGTGTTAGAGTTAATATCTATGTTATACCGTATGGATGTATAACTGTTTTCCTCGTCTTCTTCGGGACAAATGCTTACATCAAGGCGCTGCCATATCCTTATAGTGTTTCTATCTTGATGATTGGATTGTGCCTGTGAGCATTTTGCTCTAGATTGATATTTCTTTGTTTTTATCTTCTGGCCTTGATGCTTTTTTGCCCTTTGGAGCCGTGTAATGGCTAATATTCTGTTAGTTGCCAATCTCAACTGTGATCGAATCTTACTGCTTGATAAACCTTTAAAAACAGGTGGACGTTTCCATTATCAAGATGGCGGCCAAAGGCTCGGCGGCGGTGGGGCAAATACCGGATTAGGTTTAGTCTGGGCAGGGCATAGTGTCGCGCTGGTGAGTCAAGTGGGCCGTGATGACATGGGGGATTGGCTCATTGCAGAAGCCAGTACGCAAGGTCTCGATTGTCGTTTAGTGCAGCGCCGCGCCGGCAATACATGCGAAATGCTGCTTGTAATGACGCCAGATGGCGAGCGCACCATTATTCGGCCACAAAGACCCATATTTGAATTATCTGTACCGCCGAAATGGCAGCCATGGGACGCGCTGTATTTTAATACTTCCGCAGAAGGCTCTGTCAGCTGGGCAAAAACAGCTTTAGAACATTGTCTTGTGGTCGCGCAATTAGCCAAGGACGACAGACAGAGACCTTGTCATATTTTATTGGCCTCCATGAGTGATATTCAGGGGCGTTGTGATGGCGCATCTTGGGAATATGGCAAAAGCATTGGTGGCGATTGTCTGCGTTACTTTATTGTCACCGATGGTATCAATGGGGCTAAGGTTTACACGCACGATGAAGTGCAGCATGTTGCCGCTATCCCTGCCACAGTTGTTGATACCACAGGCGCGGGTGATGCCTATGCGGCAGGGTTGATCCACAGTCTCTGCATCGGCCAGTCGATTACTGAGGCCATGGCAGAAGGGGCGATTTGGGCGGCATTTGCGGTGGCAACTGATAGTTCTATTCCGGGTGAGGCACTAAAACAGTATTTAGAGGCGAAGCAAATCGCATGATAAATCTGCGGGCGAGCAGTTTGAGTCATCTTTCTGTCATACGTCCTTGCTAGAGTATGTCTTGTGGCGCATAGCTTGTCCCTTAACGTTTTCTTGTACTTTTCTCCCATTTATTGGTTAGTATGTTTTTTGCCTCGTTTCCCCAACGAGGCATTTTTTTGCTCAAAATAAAGTTATTCTATCGTAGAACGCCAATACGACAGAAATCTTGTGCGGCCATGGCACAATTGCGTTAACATTTATTCAACTAAAATAGTTATCGTTAAATTAAAATAATAAGCCACTCAAGGTGTTCTGTAGTCTTTGGAGTTGAGAATGGGCAATAACGCTTGGAATGATAAAAATAAATTTATTTGGCTTCTGTCTGTTTTGCTTTTGGTCGCCTTTTTAGTGACCAGCGGTATCAGTTACAAAGTGGCCCATGATTCACTGAGCCAGCAAATAGAGAGCAATACCTTACCGCTCACAAGTGACAATATTTATTCAGAAATTCAACAGGATTTGTTACGACCCATCTTTATTTCATCCTTGATGGCGCAGGATACCTTTGTTCGGGATTGGACCTTAAGTCATGAGCAAGAGCCCGAAAAACTCATTCGTTACCTTAAGGAAATCCAAGAAAAATACGGTACTGTCACGAGCTTTTTTGTGTCTGAGAAAAGTCGAAATTATTACCATTCCACGGGCATTTTAAAACAAATCCAAGATGTAGAGCCTGACGATGCTTGGTATTTTCGAGTGCGTTCTTTACCTGAATCTGAACATTATGAGGTCAATATTGATGCCGATACGGCAGACCGCAGTAAGACAACCGTATTTGTTAACTATAAAGTTTTTGATTTTGAAGGAAAATTCATTGGTGTTACTGGTGTGGGGTTGGCGGTTGAAAAGGTTAAAGCCTTAATTGAGTTATATCAAAAGCGTTATAACCGCCGAGTGTTCTTTACCGACCGGCAAGGTAATGTCACTTTGCATGGCGATCAATATGACGGTACGGATTCGCTGCAAACGAACGTAGGGCTTGATAATTTGGCTACGCGTATTTTAACCAGCCCAAGTGCCGCCTTCAGCTATCAGAAAAATGGGAAAACGGTTTATCTCAATAGTCGCTTAGTTCCTGAGTTTAAGTGGTATTTGATTGTTGAGCAGGAGGATGCGCCACAAGAGCGGGAACTGTTAAATACGTTTTGGGGTAATTTGGCGTTAAGCCTAATGGTGACTCTAGGTATTTTATTCATCTCAAACATGACCTTAGGTCGTTATCAGCGCAAACTAGAAATTATGGCGTCTACCGATAAGCTCACTGGCGCCGCCAACCGTCAGGTGTTTGATGAGTACTTTAGGCAGGCGTTAGATAAAGCGAAGCTGACACAATCGCCGATTTCAATACTCTTGCTGGATATCGACCACTTTAAAAAAGTGAACGACAGTTATGGGCATGGGATTGGTGACTTAGTATTAAAAACCATGACTAATATGCTGCGTGGTTTACTACAACAACAGGATATTTTATGTCGCTGGGGCGGTGAGGAGTTTTTAATTTTACTCCCTGAGATGGATTTATCCCGAGCGGCAGAACTGGCAGAACAGATCCGTGACCTCATTTCCCAGCGGGAAATTAAAGTGAATGGATTGCATATTTCTATTACTGCCAGTATTGGTGTTGCTGAGCATCAAGTGCAAGAGCCCGCAGAGGACCTTATCAAACGTGCCGATCTGGCCTTGTATCAGGCAAAAGAAGCGGGCCGAAATCAAGTGGTGTTAAATCATTCATAGACTCTACTCGGTTCTTCTTGGCAGCAATGTTTAGCCTACCTTTGTGGGTTATGGCGCGGGTTGATTGTGTTATTGGCGTATCGCGGTTTACACTCTGACAGTAATGCGCGATAGGTCATTGATTTGGAGTTGCAGATGTCAAAGTTGTTGATTAATAAATTGTCTGGATTGTACTTAGGAACTCATCTTCAAGAAATGTCCGGTGTTGCTACGGGGATTGATGGTAAGCAAGCGGCTCAACAACTGTTAGTGCATATCGACCATGTTGAAGGGGACGCACAGGCCGATCCAAAACACCATGGCGGCCTTGATCGCGTCCTACATCATTTCCCCCGCGAGCACTACGGCCAATATCGTCGTTGGGACTTAATCACCCAGCTCGAAGATGCGCCCAGCATGGGAGAGAACATTAGCACAGTTGGACTGAACGAAACTCAAGTCAATATTGGCGATATCTTGCAAATTGGCGCAGTAAAAGTGCAAGTGACTCAGCCGCGTTCACCTTGTTTTAAATTGAATCTGCAATTTGGTCACAGAGAATTCGCCCTCGCTATGCAGCAAAGCCAATTATGTGGTTGGTTTTATAGAATCTTAACCCCAGGGATTATTCAGTTAAACGATAGGATTGAATTAGTTGAGCGTCGTACTGATATCAGTGTTGCCGAGGCCATGTCACTCTATTTCTCGCCAACGTTTAATGCCAGTGCCTATGATCGTTTAGCTTCCTGCGAGGGATTAGCGCTGAGTTGGGTTAATAGCCTACAACGCCGCCTAGCATTACAGACAGTAGAAGATTGGCAAATGCGTTTATATGGGCCGAGTGGAAAATAAGGCTTTATATTCAAAATGATAAAACAGGGATGACCTATGATTGAACCCGTTACAAAAAGTGATAAAGATTTTGGCTTACTGGTATACGCCTCAAGTTTTATTGGATACTTAGTGCCGTTGGGCTCTATTCTTGGTCCTTTGATCATTTGGCTGATGAAGCGTGAAGAGTCCGCATTTGTCGATCAATGTGGCCGTAGTTGTTTGAACTTTAAATTGAGCCTGTTGATTTATGTGATTATCAGTGGCGTATTAGCTTTGGTCGGCATTGGTTTCATCTTTTTAGCCATACTCGGCATATTCGATTTGGTGTGCACTGTGCTGGCGATTATTAAGGCCAGCGAAGGTAAAGTGTATCGCTATCCATTAACGATTAAATTTATTGCTATGGATTAATTACCTCTGCGAGTTAAAGAAAAACGCCTTAGATGGAAACATCTAAGGCGTTTTTTATGGCGTAAGTTTTAAGGTTTTACACCTTAAACTTGGCCACTAAGGTATCTAAGCGGTGTGACAGTTGATTCAAGGCTAAACTCGCCTGTGCCGCCGCTTGTGCAGTATTGGCAGTACGTTGAGTAATGTCATTGATTTCAGTGACGTTACGGTTGATGTCCTCCACCACTGTGGATTGTTCTTCCGTTGCCGCAGCAACTTGAATGTTCATGTCGCTGATAAGACCAATGCGATCGCTAATGCCAATTAACGATTTGCTGGCTTCATCGACGGCCACAACGCCTTCGTGGGAGCGGGTACGACTCTGGGCCATCGCATTAACCGCGCGGCTGGCTTCCGATTGCAACTTGTCGATCATGCCTTGCACTTCATTGGTCGATGCCGCGGTGCGTGAGGCTAAGTTACGTACTTCATCGGCCACGACAGCAAATCCACGTCCAGCTTCGCCGGCACGTGCTGCTTCAATGGCCGCGTTAAGTGCTAACAAGTTAGTCTGCTCAGAGATAGCGCGGATCACATCTAAAATACCACCGATGGATTTAGTGTGGGTCGCGAGGGACTCAATCACTTCACCCACTTGGCCAACGTCTTTCGACAATTGGTTAATGGTATCTCGGGCACGGGTTACCACAACTTGGCCGCTGCTGGCTTCAGTATCTGCATCTCTGGCGGCAACCGCAGCTTGGGCGGCATTACTGGCAATTTCATTAACCGTCGCGCCCATTTCATTAATGGCCGTTACCACCATCATAGTGCGATCTTTCTGCTCGTGGCTGTCTTCTAAGGTTTGCTGTGCCTGATTCGACACATCCTTAGCCGAGAAACCGAGCTGTTCGCTGGTTTGTGCCACTTCGATGACAGATTCCTGTATCTTACTGATAAAGCTGTTAAATCCTTTGGCGAGCTGTGCAATTTCATCTTCACCATTGACTGGTAGACGTTGACGTAAGTCACCTTCGCCTTCGCCTATGTCGTGGAACATGGCGGCAACTTGGGCAATAGGACGACTCACAGAACCTGCCACCACGATGGCGAGTACAATAAAGCCCGCTGCAATGATTAGCGTCCAGATTAAGATCTGATAAGCCGCTTCGGTTAATAGTGCGAATACTTCGGCCTCGGGCACCTGTGCGACTAAGTACCAATCCATAGATGCGATATAACTACTGGCAACCAGCATGTTTTCGCCATTGATTTTGGTATTGATCAGATTGAAATCACTGCGGTTTAATAATGAGCTTGAACTCGCATCCTTGTATAAGCTGCTTAGGCTGCTCTTACCAATTTTGCTCGTATCTGGGTGGAGTTTTACCTCACCTTTAGCATCCACTAAGTAGACTAAACCGGTTTCTTCAATTTTAAACGAGCTCAGCAAACGCACCATGTCATCGAGTGATTTAGCGAGCCCGACTAAGCCGCGACCATTGGGTTGTTGGTAGTTGATGAAGAGTTTGACTTCGCCGTTGGCCTCAGTAAATACGTTCAACATACGTTCTTGGCCACTGTCTCGGTAACCAAAAAACCAGCCATCCTGCGCAGGAGTGAGCACGCGCAAAAAACCATCCTGAGTGTAGTAGGCGGCAGTTTGTCTGTCGGCGTAGGAAGCTTGCGCTAGCTTATACTGACTAGTGATGTCTTTGAGTTGGGCTACGACTTGGGTTTCTTGGGCCTGCGGTCTACCGTCTTCGAGCCATTGCAGTAACATGCGGCTACTGGCCAATTGTTCTGCAGCATTCATCAAAGTGGAAATGTCGAGATCGATCTTATTGCGAATTTGCATCATTAAGCTCGGTAATTCCGAGCCTAACATCCTTTGTTGTACGACATTTTTCGCGCTACGTTGGCTTAATACGCCGACGAGTATGGTCGACAACAGTACTGCAAATGTCACTGTTAACAGAATTTTCTGCTTAATGGTGAGGTTATTAAATATCATAAATATCAATATGCCTGTGTTGGACTATTTTGAGTTATCGGTCAACGCACTCTTGTACGGTAAAAGATTATCGGACAGAAATGTTAAAAGTTAACCTTAGTCTAGGCCGGTTGCCGAATAAAACAGCGTATAGAACACTTATTTGGCCTAACCTGTTGGTCTTGCTGTAGATCTAATTATGTAGAGTATAGATGGAAATGAGATGGTGATTGAAAACGAACTCTTTTTTGTGTGGCAATTGTGGCCAATGTCGCGAGTAAGGGCAAGCAAAAAAGTGAACTATTCGTGTAAAAGGTGAAAAAAAGGCGCTCCATTGAGCGCCATTATTTACATTTATCATCCAAATGTTACATGTTGGGGTAGTTTGGACCACCACCACCTTCCGGTGTAACCCAAGTGATGTTTTGGCTCGGATCTTTAATGTCGCAGGTTTTGCAGTGAATGCAGTTTTGCGCATTGATCACAAATTTGGGCTGACCCGCCTCTTCGACGATTTCATACACGCCGGCTGGGCAATAACGCTGTGCTGGCTCATTAAACTGAGTCAAGTTAATGCCCAGTGGAATGCTGCTGTCCTTGAGACGTAAATGGCAGGGCTGATCTTCCTCATGATAAGTGCTCGACAGATACACTGAGGACAGTTTATCGAAGCTAAGCTTGCCATCGGGTTTTGGATAATCAATCTTGCTGTAAGCGCTCACAGGTGCCATTTGCGCATAGTCTGGGTGCTCATCACGCAGTGTGATAGGGAACTTTCCGCCAAACCAGTTTTGATCTATATAGTTGAATGCGCCGCCTAAATAGGTACCAAATTTGTGCATCGCTGGACCAAAGTTGCGGGATTTATGCAATTCTTCGTATAGCCAGCTTTCTTCAAGGTGGGTTTGGTAACAGTCGAGATCTTTACCGCCTTCAACCCCTGCCATCATGGCTTTACCTAAGGTTTCTGCTGCAACAATCCCGCTCTTCATCGCAGTGTGAGTGCCTTTGATTTTAGCAAAGTTCAACGTACCCGCGTTGCAGCCTATGATAAGACCGCCAGGAAAACTCATCTTAGGTAGCGAGTTTAAGCCGCCTTTAGTAATCGCGCGTGCGCCATAACTAAGGCGTTCGCCACCCGTTAAATACTTAGCAATCACAGGGTGGGTTTTATAGCGCTGGAATTCGTCAAATGGGCTCAGATGCGGATTTTTGTAGTTCAAATCAATAATAAGGCCGACCGCAATTTGGTTATCTTCCATGTGATAAAGGAAGCCGCCACCCGATGCGCCCTCGGTTAATGGCCAGCCACCAGTGTGAACGACTTTGCCTTGTTCGTGTTGTTCGGCGGGGACTTTCCAAATTTCTTTGAAGCCTAAACCGTAATGCTGTGGTGTTTTACCATTATCTAAATGGTATTTTTCGATAAGTTGCTTGCCTAAGTGGCCGCGGCAACCCTCGGAGAAAACGGTATATTTAGCGTGCAACTCCATGCCTGGCATAAAGCTGTCTTTGGGTTCGCCATCGGCACCCACTCCCATATCGCCAATCAAAATACCTTTAACGCTGTTATCGGCGTTAAATAGTAGTTCACTGGCGGCAAAGCCGGGGAATATTTCGACACCGAGTTCTTCTGCGCGATTGGCAAGCCAGCGGGATAGATTACCGACGCTGATAATAAAATTGCCGTCGTTGTGCATGGTTTTTGGCACAAAAGCATTAGGCATGACTCTGCCGTCGGTGGCTGAGCTGAGTAGGTAAATTTCGTCGTGGGTGACAGCGGTTTTTATTGGAGCATCTTTTTCGCGCCAGTCACTGAATAGCTCGTCTAGCACTTTTGTCTCGAACACAGCGCCTGACAGAATATGCGCGCCCACTTCTGAGCCTTTTTCTACCACACAGACGGTAATTTCTTTACCTGAATCCTGTGATATTTGCATTAATCGACATGCCGTGGCCAAGCCAGCTGGACCAGCACCGACGATAACAACATCGAATTCCATTGATTCGCGTTCCATCAGTTCACCTCTTCCTTCACGTTTCCCCGATTTTTATCGAGTGTTGTAGTTTGTAAACGGGCGTTTTATTGCTTGCACCACCTTACCTGAAAATAAGATAAGGTCACAGTGGATTAAGCTGCTGTTTAGTCTAATTCAATACAAATCTTTAGGTGAGGACTGTCACAGATTATTCACGCTAGCGTGATCTAGGTTAATAAATACCTGTTTAGGGGTATAGCTAGTGAGTACTTTCGGCCTATAATCACCGACGACGGTTCTCCGAGCTTGCCTGCCTAAGTCGAAAGATATGGAGGTGTAGCCGTGGTAATAATGCCACCGGGGTGGGATAAGAAATGCTCTCACCTCCCACACTTGGAAAGGTGATCATGTCTCAATTACAAGACAGCTTTGGTCGAAAATTTCACTATTTACGGATGTCAGTCACTGACGTTTGTAACTTCAAATGCAGTTACTGCCTCCCTGATGGTTATCATCCTGAAGGTAAACCAAAATTCTTATCTCTCAATGAGATAGAAAACTTAGTCTCCGCATTTAGCCAAGTCGGCACCCAAAAAATCCGCATTACAGGCGGTGAACCTACCCTGCGTAAAGACTTTACCGACATCATTCGTGTCGTCGCTGATAACCCGCGCATTCATACTATTGCGACGACCACTAATGGATATCGACTCGAAAAGCATGCCAAAGAATGGTTCGATGCTGGCTTGCGTCGTATCAATGTGTCCGTGGATAGTTTAGATCCCAAAATGTTTTACCAGATCACTGGCGAAAATAAGTTTGATGAAGTGATGCGGGGGATTGATGCCGCCTTGTCAGCAGGTTTCGAGCGAGTAAAAATCAACGCCGTACTGCTTAAAGGCTTAAACGATAAAGATTTGCCACGTTTTTTACACTGGATTAAACACACGCCAATCGACCTGCGTTTTATCGAGCTGATGGAAACGGGTCTTGGTCGTGAGTATTTTGAAGCACATCATCTAGCGGGCGCTGACATCAAAGCGCAGTTACTGGCAGATAGCTGGCAATTAGATACGCCAAGCGCCTCCGATGGTCCAGCCCAAAATTTCAGCCGCAGCGATTATCAGGGCCGTATCGGCTTGATCATGCCCTATGCCAATAATTTTTGTGCTACCTGTAACCGTTTACGGGTATCTGCTAAGGGTAAATTGCACTTGTGCCTCTTTACGGAATCCGGTGTCGATTTACGTGATCTGCTACAGCATTCTAACCAGCAAGCGGAATTAATTGAGCGTCTGCACGGTCAATTAGCCCAGAAGAAAGAAACCCATTACTTGCATCAAGGCATCACAGGTGTCACTCAGCATCTTGCCTCTATTGGCGGCTAGACCTGATTTTAGGTCTGTGGCTATAGCCAATTTAGCGCGAGTAAAAGCTCAATTTCCCTTGTACCCTGTTTTGACCTCAATTAAAGGATCGCTCCAATGAGCAATGTATTTACTCATATTAATGCCGATGGCAATGCCCATATGGTCGATGTAACTGAAAAAGCCGTTACCGAGCGCGAAGCCCGTGCAGAAGCTTTTATCGAGATGGCGAGCACGACACTCGAGATGATCATGAGTGGCAGCCACCACAAGGGTGATGTGTTTGCGACCGCGCGTATTGCGGGCATTCAAGCCGCGAAAAAAACTTCAGACCTTATCCCTCTCTGCCATCCGCTGATGCTAACGAAAGTTGAAGTCGATTTAGAGGCACAACCTGAACATAACCGCGTGCGTATTACTAGCCTGTGCAAGTTATCCGGCAAAACGGGCGTAGAGATGGAAGCGTTAACTGCAGCTTCAGTGGCGGCGTTAACTATCTATGACATGTGCAAGGCCGTGCAAAAAGATATGGTGATCTCCCAAGTCCGTCTGTTGGAAAAGCGTGGCGGCAAGTCGGGACATTTTAAGGTTTAGCGTATCAAAAACGAGAGAAGACTATGATTAACGTGTTGTTTTTTGCTCAAGTTCGAGAATTGTTGGGCACAGCTAAATTAAGCCTAGAGGCGAGCGAGCAGACACAAACTGCCGAAGCATTACGGGCAACGCTGGCGGCAACCGACGACAAATGGGCTAAAGTATTAACCTCTGACAAATTGCTGGTGGCGGTAAATCAGACCATTAGCCAATGGGATACACCTGTAAACGATGGTGATGAAGTCGCCTTTTTCCCACCGGTTACAGGAGGTTAATATGCGTTTATTACCCGCAGTTCGAGTGCAAGAGGTCGATTTTAGTGTTTCTGACGAATATCGCCTGCTAGCTCAAGATGATAGCGATGGTGCCGTAGTCACTTTTGTCGGCAAAGTGCGTGATTTTAACGATGGTGCCGCGGTGACAGACCTAACCTTAGAGCACTATCCGGGCATGACCGAAGCCGTGTTAGAACAAATCGTTGCCGAGGCGCGTAGCCGCTGGCCGCTCAATAAAGTGACGGTTATTCACCGTGTCGGTACTATGGCTCTGGGTGAGCAGATTGTGTTTATCGGCGTAACCAGCGCCCATCGCAAGGCCGCTTTTGCTGCCTGTGAATTCTTAATCGACTTTTTAAAAACCAAAGCGCCATTCTGGAAATTAGAAGCGGGCGAGCAAGGTAAAAGTTGGGTTGAAGCGAAAGATGCCGATGAACAGGCGGCTAAGCTATGGCAACACAAAGACTAGTCGCGTGGCAGAGATACTCGTAGTCGCAACGCAGCTTGCCAGTTTAAGACCCGCGCGAATATTGCACTAAGGTGACCCAATGCAGAGTTTGACCCGTTTCTTCCATACCTGTGTTTTTGCATTACTCTGGTGCTTGGCGGTCGCGCCATCGTTCAGTCGAGCGGCGGATAATACAGGGATTCCCGCAATTGCCGCTGCCTCAGATTTACGTTTTGCCCTCGATGATATTAGCCAAAAATTTACCAATGAAACTGGGCTAAAAGTAAAAATATCCTATGGATCATCGGGCAATTTTGCTACTCAAATCCAAAACGGTGCGCCCTATGAATTATTTTTATCTGCGGATGAAAAATATATTCAACAATTGCATAGTGCTGGCGTTGCCCGCGATGCTGGCGTGCTTTATGCCCAAGGGCAACTCGCTATTGTTGTACCTAAAACTGGTCGTTTGTCCGTTGATCCTGAACTTAAGGGGTTAGCTGAAGCACTCACTGCAGGAAAAATTACCCGTTTTGCTATTGCTAATCCTGATCACGCTCCCTATGGCGAAAAGGCCAAAGAAGCATTGCAGTTTGTGCAGTTGTGGGATGTGATTCAACCTAAATTGATCCTTGGGGAAAATGTGTCCCAAGCAGGGCAGTTTGCGATTAGTGGTTCAACCCAGGGCGGGATTATTGCGCTCTCTTTAGCTATGTCTCCTACTTTTGCCAAACATAGTGATTACGCCATAGTGCCAGCAAAAATGCATAGCCCACTGTTTCAGCGTATGGCATTAATGGCCAAGGCGAGTGAAACTGCTCAGCATTTTTACGATTATTTAAGAGCCGATAGTGCCCGTCGTGTTTTGGCCGATTATGGTTTTTCATTGCCAGAGCAACCATGATGGATTGGCAGGCACTTTGGTTATCGGTCAAGCTGAGTGGCATCACAGTTTTAGTGTTGATTCCTTTAGCTATTTTGGCTGGACGGGCATTAGCCTATCGTCAATTTGTCGGCAAATCTTGGGTCGAGGCGCTGATCATGGTGCCCTTAGTATTACCGCCAACTGTGATTGGTTATTACTTGCTGGTGGGGCTTGGCAGTCAAAGTTGGCTCGGACAATGGATTGAGCAAGTCATGGGTCAGCAACTCGTGTTTCACTTTTCTGGTCTGGTTATCGCCTCCGTTTTAGTCAATATTCCCTTCGCTGTGCAGCCGATACAACGCGCATTCGAAGCTGTGCCGAATGATGTTCGCGACGCAGCCGCTTGTTGCGGCATGAGTCGACTTAAAATTCTACTTAAAATTGAATTGCCTATGGTGTGGCCGGGTGTGCTAACGGCATTAGTTCTGTGCTTCTCCCATGTGCTTGGGGAGTTTGGCGTTGTGCTGATGATGGGCGGCAATATTGCTGGCGAGACTAAGACGATTTCGATTGCAATTTATGACAGTGTGCAATCATTCGATTTTAATGCCGCTGGCACTATGTCATTAGTCTTATTGCTGTTTGCCGTGACGGCGTTAGCACTAACAACCAGTCTATCGCGGCGTTTAGGAGGTCAGCGTGGCGCAAATCATCGCTGATCTGCAGTGTCAGATCCAAAATCATAAACACATTAAACTCAACGCCGATTTTCGCTGTAAAGCGGGTGAAGTACTTGCTGTGGTCGGGCCGTCTGGCGGTGGAAAAACCACACTGCTACGGATGATCGCTGGGTTGAATCATCCCGATACGGGACAAATCTACTTTGGCGATCGGCCTTGGTTTGATGATAAAGCGCGTATCGCCTTAAGCCCGCAGCAACGCCATATCGGTTATATGCCGCAGCATTTTGGCCTATTTCCGAATCTCACTGCCTTAGAAAATGTAGTCGCTGGACTTGATCATATTCCCAAGGCGGAGCGCATTCCGCGCGCGAAAGATTGGCTCGAACGGGTCAATCTACAGGGATTACCCGATCGATTACCGGCGCATTTATCGGGCGGCCAACGCCAGCGCGTTGCGCTTGCCAGAGCGCTTGCCCGCGAACCGTCGGTTTTGTTGCTGGATGAGCCTTTTTCTGCGGTGGACAGGGAAACTCGCGAGCGTTTATACCTTGAGCTTGCGCGCCTCAAAGAACAGTTACTTTGCCCAGTGATTATGGTCACCCACGACTTAAATGAAGCCTTACTGCTGGCTGATTCGATGATTTTGATCAGCCAAGGCAAGATGCTACAGCAAGGTGCACCTTTCGAGGTGTTATCGCGGCCACGAAATGAAGCTGTGGCTAGGCAGATGGGGCTAAGAAATATTTTTGATGGTGAAGTGGTATTTCAAGACAGCACTAAAAATCTCACTTGGCTTAAATTTGGTGAGCAGCTAATTGCCTGCGACTATGGCAAAGAGCGCCCTGTGGGAAGTCGAGTCCGTTGGGTTATCCCCAATCAAGGTATTCGTTTTAATTCGATTTCCAAAGGGCGTTTATGCCGCAGTTTTAATAAATTAGATGTCACGATCGACGCTATGCTGGTGATGGGCGAATCCGTTCGGCTTATCTGCTACATCACTAGCACCCCATTACAACTTAACACTGAAGTCTCGCTGCATTTTGCCCAAAAGCTTGCTCTTACTAAGGGGATGCAAACTACGGTGGCACTCAAATCCGAACAAATTCATATTTTGGAATAACGTGATGTCGTAATTTAATGACGTTTTATACCGAGTAATCCAATCCAAAATGTCCCTTCCAATAGCATTCCTAAGATGATGAACACCAATGCACTGGTGGCGCTGCCATAGGCATAAGCGCTTAATGCTGCTATTAATAACAAGCTTAAGCTTATCCATCGCATGACTGGTTTCATTTTCGCTCCGATTAAAAAATACCGTTACCTGATGCTAAGTTATCTGACTTTAGTCGAGGGCGATTTATTTGCCAATCCCACTTTTTAATGACACAGATAGACTAAAATACCCGCTAAAATTCAATCCTCTTGATTCTAAATGGCGAAATTGAGGGTTATTACTGAAAATGTCATGTTTAAAAATCCTCAGATGATCAAAGCTTAATCTTGTTTCCATCGGCGTTTAAGTTGGTATTAGGTAGACTTAGCACATTAGCCACAAAATGATTGAGTGTTTGGCTTATCAGCGATTTAGGTTCTGTTGACGTTGGATTTCAGATCAATTGATGGCCGAACCAGAGTTAACGCTGACACAGTGTGATTCTATATCCAGTGGTAAATTGTGAGGGATTAGCTTGGAATTGCATACAGGCGCAATAGGTCCATCGACTTCTAACTGATTGTCTCATAAGATACAAACTTAGCTGATTTATATGGAGGGGCCATGAGACTATGGTTGCTAGGATTCATGTTGGTATCTGGTGTCGCAACGGCGGCTCAGAGCATGTATTCGATGTTTGCGGGTGGAGACTATGTACCGCCGTTGAGCGTTATGCAGCAGATTGAAAAAGGGTTCTCCGGTGTGATTGCCGAATTTCATATGGAAGAGCAAGAGGGTGAATTAGTCTATCAATTTGAGTTGATTAATCCTTTAGCAAACTCTATAACGCGGTTTGAATATCGTGCACGTGATGGTAAGTTACTGAAACAAAAGGCGAGTAAAGTAAGCGCCGATGATCTGGGTGAGGTTGAGGCAACGCGTATGATCGCGGCAAAAGATCAAACCTTTTCAGGTCTAATCATTAAGGCCACTAAAGATCATAAAGCCTTCTTAACCGAAGCAAAATTAGACCACGACTTAGGTATCAGTTACTTAGAACTTAAGCTGCTAGACGATACGGGTAAGTTTAAGTTGGCCTTTGATGTCGAAAATTTACGACCGTTACCTTTACTCAAGTGGGATTGAAATATCTAAGTCAATCGAGTGCTCACACGAGTGCTTAAGATTGAGGAGCGCAACATACAGATGAAAATACTTTTAGTTGAAGATGATGCGACGACGATTGATTACATCGTCAAAGGATTTCTTGAGCAGGGCCACAATATCGAAACGGCGAGCGATGGCCACCAAGGTTTGTCACTCGCCACGAGTAGTCAGTACGATCTCGTGATCCTCGACCGCATGTTACCCCAGCTCGATGGCTTAAAATTATTGGCCGCCTTAAGGGCAACGGGCAATCAAACCCCAGTGCTGATTTTATCCGCTTTAGCGCACGTTGATGAGCGAGTGAAAGGCCTGCGCGCGGGCGGCGACGACTATATGACTAAGCCGTTTGCTTTCTCCGAGTTATTAGTTCGCGCTGAAAAACTGATGCACCGTGGGCAATCTGTGCCTGTGACAACTGATCTCGTTGTTGGTGGTTTGAAGATGGAGTTACTGACCCGTAATGTCACTTTAGACGGGCAGGAGTTGATGCTACAGCCAAAAGAGTTCCAGTTACTTAAGTATCTGATGGAACATGCTAATCAAGTTATTAGCCGCACCTTATTGTTCGAAGCAGTGTGGGATTATCACTTCGATCCGCGCACGAACGTCATCGATGTGCATATCGCAAAATTACGCCGTAAATTTGAAGAGTTAGGCCATGGCGAGCTTATCGAAACCGTGAGGGGAGCGGGTTATCGCTTACGACAAAGGCATTAAGCCTTACCAAAGCAGCGCCTGGCGCATCACAATCGTTTTTTCGACCTTAGTGATAGTGATCATCGGGGCGTTGCTATTTGCCCTTTATCGACAGTTGATTATTGAGCAGCAGTATCAAGTGACTCAATATTTAGAGTCAGAGACCCAACGTTATCAGCAACTTGCCCTAACGGTTGATCGCCGTAGTTTTGCCGCTCAAATCCGCGCCGCCGATCCACAAACGGCCCTGATCGCTTGGCGTAATAGCTACGATATGGTCGGTGCCTTGAGCTTTATGCCCGAAGGCATGCCCATGCTGCCGCAAACGCGGGATTTTCCTATCTTAACCGGTGGCCCAGATAAGCTGCATATTCTTACTGGCGGTCTGGTGATGACCCGCTATGGCCCTGTGTTGATTGCGACCCGTACCGATAACTTAGCGACGTTAATTGATAAGTTTATCAGTGCCGCTGCAACGGCTGTCATGCTTACCGTAGTGTTGACTTTAGCGCTCGGCTATCTGTTTTCTAAGGCGATTTTACGTCGATTAGTGCAATACAACCGCTTGAGTGAACAGATTGAACGCGGTCACTACGACACCCGCTTACCCTTGAGTTGGCGTCAGGATGAGTTCGATATGCTGGCGCTGCAGTTTAATAATGTGCTGGATATTCTCGAAAATAACCTGATGGCAGTGCGTGGTGCGACCGATAATATCGCCCATGATTTACGTACTCCACTGTCACATATCCGTATTGGTATTGAAGAGTTAGCGAGTAAGCCGAGCAACGAGATTAGCGAAGGTTGCGCCATTTTGACCGAGGAACTCGATCATTGTTTAGCGACGTTTGATGCCATGTTATCGCTCACGCGTATCGAAGAAGGTCAGCAGACACTCGATTTGCAGGAGTTAAGCCTAGCGCAACTGTGTACTGACTTATTGGATATGGCCGATGCTGTGGCTGAATCTAACGAGCAAACCTTGAGTTTATCGCTGCTGGCTGACCATAAGGTTTTTGGTGATAAATACTTATTGTTCCAAGCCTTATATAATCTTGTCGATAATGCGATGAAGTATTCTGGCCAAGGTGCGCGGATTGAGATTATTCAGTCAGGCCCGCAAATTCAGATCCGCGATAATGGCCCCGGTATTCCAGATGATAGTAAAGAAAGAGTATTCGAACGCTTAGTGCGCCTCGACCCCAGCCGGCATTTACAGGGCACAGGTTTAGGATTATCTATGGTCAAAGCGATTCTCTCACGGCACAATGCCAAAATTAATCTCACGGATAATCATCCTGGCTTAGTCGTCACTATTCAGTTTTAAGTCGATGATCCGCATTACAACGCCGAGTACTCCATGTATCGAATCATAGCCGATGAGGCTGATTTTATTGTTATTTCCAAATCAGCCAAAGTGCATTTCCACAGTCAGGATGGGACTGCAGGCGTGGTGGCGCAGGCTGAGCAAGATTTAGGGATTAAGCTTTTTGCTGTTCATCGACTCGATACGCCCACGTCCGGTCTGTTGATTCTGGCTAAGAGCGCGGTCGCCGCCAAGCAATTTACTGAGCTGTTTACCGCCCATAAAGTGCAGAAATATTACCTCGCCCTCGCGAAAGGCAAGCCGAAGAAGAAGCAAGGCTGGGTGATTGGGGACATGGCAAAGTCGCGTCGTAGCATGTTTAAGTTGCTGCGGACTAAAGAGAATCCAGCGATTACGCAGTTTTTCTCCTTGAGTGTTGGCGAGGGATTGCGTTTATATTTGCTTAAACCTCACTCAGGTAAAACCCATCAATTAAGAGTCGCCTTGGCGAGCTTAGGTGTACCCATTTTAGGGGATGATTTATACGGCGGAGAGGCCGCGGATCGGTGTTATCTGCATGCATATTGTCTGCATTTTCGCTATGGTGATGACGTGACAGGTTGGCGTGATTACGCTTATCGGGATTTGCCGACTCAAGGTGAGCATTTTGACGCTGAAGGTGTCACTGAGGCGCTAGTTTCATGGCGTGAGCCCGATACTTTGGCTTGGCCTGCGAAAGGAGATTAATCTTTGCAGCGTTATGTTGCAAAAGCCTAACAAGCTTGGCAAATACGGTCTCGGCCTTCAGATTTTGCGCGGTACATAGCTTGGTCTGCTTGAATGAGTAGTTTGTCAGGTTGGCATCCTTGATAAATCGTGGCGTAACCTAAACTGGCATAGATTTTAATCGTAACACCTTGCCAGATAAATGAATTGTCCTTAAGTACTTGATGTAGTTTCTCGGCGACGACTCTGGCCGCGGGTGCATCAGTCGCGGGTAAAATCACCAGAAACTCCTCTCCACCGTGACGACATAGGGCGTCATTTTCTCGCAATACCGATCCAAACAGTCTCGCCGCCGTCAGCAGGGCGAGATCGCCCGCATCGTGCCCATATTGATCGTTGATATCTTTAAAATGATCAAGATCCAATAAAATCATACTGTAAGGTACTTTATCCCGCAGCCAGCGTTGATGGATATTGTTTAAAAACTTATGCATAGCACGGCGATTCCACAGGCCTGTAAGTTGGTCCCGCTCCGCTAACATGCGGATTTTACTGACAAGCCGAGTCATGGCATTACCTATCATCACGATATTGATCAATAGGGCCAGAAATACATAGAACCAAAGCACAGGTATGGCTTCTTGCGTGTGCATGGCGATAAACATCGAACTTTCTTCGGGAGAGAGTAAGGCGATAAAGATACGAATGATAAAAATACCCACCATGGCGACTAAGGGCATGACCATAGCGATGGCAACTCGATTTCCCGTATCGCGTTTGATGGCAAGATAGTTATCTCGAGTTAACATGGCGAAAATGAGCGCGGCGCAGGCTGAGAATACGATGGCCAAAATGCGTTCGGAGCTGAAATTAGGTGGAACCAAGAGCATCACACCAGCGGTGAGTGCTAAAAGAATAAGATCCGATTTTACGCTGGGCTTGAGTCTAAAAAGCGCCTTTGTTCCCCAACGCGCTAGAATGAAGCCAAATAAAATCGCCATATCCGAGCAGAACCAAAAAAAGTAACTGGAGGCTTCGGTGCGTTGGCTGTTGAGTATGATGCCAAGGAGGACGAACAAGTTCGCCAGAGAAAAGCGCATACTGGCTTGAGTGGCAATTTTTAAAGGTTGTGCAATGAGTCCCCATGCGACGGCAGCCGTGCTAGTAAGCAGGCAAATAAACTTGATGAGTAATAAGGCTTGGGGATCAAATATCATTCTTTTACTTCATATTTTTCTTTAACTATAGATGCTTTTAGGGATTTTCGGTTGGAGTTTGCTGGATATCTTAGTCTACTTTGTACAGATAATGAGTTGAATATCCTTTTTCATTTTAGGGAATGGTAAGGGCCTTCATTTAGGCTGCGGCTGGGATTATTTACGCCTTGCAAACTAAAAGGTTTGCAAATTCTGAGTCTTCCTGCGAAGTTAGATCTTGTTGATTTGCCTACAATCTCCGTTTTGAGGATGTTCTGTTATGGATACAAATAAACTACTTTTAGTCATTATTGCGATTTTATTGCCGCCAGTTGCTGTATTTTTGAAGGCGGGAGCGGGTAAAGATCTGCTAATAAACATAGTGTTATGTTTACTGTTCTGGTTCCCTGGTTTATTACACGCACTCTGGGTCGTGACCAAGGCATAATTTGCTTTCTTCCACACAATAAAAAAGCGCAATGTAATTGCGCTTTTTTATGTTTCAAAATGGGTCTTTCACTTAGAAAGGCAAGGTGTAGCCTATTGTTGCAGTACGTCCCATCCCTTTGAAATAACGATCATTTGTACCCATGGTTTGTGAGTAATAATTGAAATAATCCTTATTAAATAGATTTTGCAAACCTAGGCTCAGGGTGCCAGTGTAAAGCGGCATTGAGAAGGAAGCATCGACTGTCGTGTAACCATCAAACTCTGCATACTTATTGCCCGCCGCGTTTTTAAAATCGCGGTCCATGTAGTAATTGGCTTGAACGCGGGTCGACATTTCATTATCGAAGCTATGGGTCCAGAACAGGTTGATACGGTTTGGTGAAATATTTGCACCATCGAGATCGGTATCGACTTGGCTATCACCATTTGAATCGTATTCGCCCTGCTGGAAGGCGATATTCATGCCGAGATCATCATTGCTGGTAATGTAGGCGGTGACATTGGCTTCAATACCATCGATCACACTCTTTTCGCGCTTCACGTCGTAGAAACCATCACTATTTAAGGCCAAACGTGAGCCAAAATCAGTAGCGGAACGATAGTAAGCTAGCTTAGCGCTTAAGTATTTACCTTGGTAATCGGCGCCGACTTCAACGTTATCTGTGACTATCGGCGTGAGCGCCAGTGAGCCATCTATGCTGGGATTGTCGCCGGGGAAGCTTTTACCATCACGCAGAATTCGGCCGATATCCGGCATGCCAAAACCTTGGTTATAGCTGGTATAAACGCGAATGTCAGGAGTGATTTTATAAGAGATACCGACGTTAAATAAGGTTTCATCGAAGGTGGCTGAACCGCCCGCAATTTGCTTATTGCCTGCACCCCATAGGGTTTTGTAGTCATCGACACTTAACTCGGCATGTTCGTAACGAACACCGGTCGATAAGGTTAAATTTTCAATTAAGTCATAATCTAACTGCAAGTATGGCGCAACGTTGTCATAGGTACTTTCGGGAACCCATGAAAAGCCAGTTTTTACTAAATCTTGCTCAGTGGTGTCGCGGAAAAGGTCGACACCGTAGGCCGCATCAATTCCTGAACCGGCAATATCCTTAGCGATCAAGGCGCTTTTTAAACCCCATTTAACCGAAGAGTTACGCGATTGCTCGTAGTACAAGCTTTCACCTTTACTGCCGACACCGCATTGGATGACTTGGTCGCTGCCTTCGAAGGATGGATCGTAGAAGCTATCGAAACAGCCACCACCATAAACTGCTTTAAAATCTTGATTAAAGAGTTGCAGGCTAAGTTGCTGGCCACCAATGTTGGCGTGGGTGTAAGTCAAACTTGTGGTGGTCACTTGGTTGTTGGCGGCTTCCCATGGCTGAGTTTCTTTAACTGCACCTGTGGGTACACCATTGGGCTTGTCACCTGCAACGGGCATCCAATCGCCATTGTTGTCTGCATTGTAATGGTTAACCATTAATTCAAGGCGTGACTCATCGAAGTTATGGCCAAGCTTAATGAAGAAGTCTTTACTCTGACTATCCATTGACTCGCCTTGAGTCGTGTCGACACCCACTACGTTATGATTGGCATCGTAATAGACGCCATTATTGCGGTAGCTAACCGAACCTATCATGTCGATAAATTCTGACTCGCCAGAAAACGCATAGCTAGCACCAAAGCTTAAGCCATTGGATTTCATTGAATCAGGCACTGTGACATCGAAACTAGCAACCTGTTCGCTGTCGCCTGTTGGCTTTTTAGTGATGTAGTTGATGATGCCGCCTTGGGCACCGAGACCATGCATGGCATTGGCGCCGTGAATGATTTCGATGCGCTCAATCATGGCAGGATCTATGGTTTGTCCCTCTCTACCACCACTGCGAAGTGGGTTCGATTGAGGCACGCCGTCGATCATAATCAATGGCGGACGACCACGCAGGGTTTCACCTGTGTTACTCATCTTCTGGCGACTCGGTGAAAAGCTAGGCGCTAAGTTACCGATAATAGTCGATAAATCTTTAGTGGTGCGGAACTGTTCTTCTAATTGGGCGCGGTCGATGATAGTGACAGTATTGGGGATCGAGCTGGGAGATTTATCCATTCGACTCGCGGTGACAGTGATTTTTTCTATGTCTTTATTTTTGTTGTTTGGACTGTTGTCGGTGGCATCTTGGGCCGCAGCGGATTGGGTTAACGCTGCCAATACGGCTAAAGCAACAAACGAGGTTTTGAATGTCATATAACTTCCTGCTAAGGGCGAATGAGTTTGTTACACCGGCTCCCTTGGCATAGGTTAATATTCCATTAAATTGTATTACAAATGATAACGATTTTTATTATTCGCGATTTTAGGGGAGGAATTACAGCTTGTCTAGTCACGCCATACAGGAAATTGCATGATTTGACGACAGTATGAATAAATTGCGACACAGCACTCGGTATCGAGAGATTTTACCGTAAAGGCCATACATATAATGCGATTTCATGTCGGTAAGGCATTACCTTTTTTGGCATTTGTCTTTGATTTAGGAGACCTATGTTTTAGCCGCAGGTTTGATTATTTGATTGGGCTACGCGTTTGCTTTAGTGCTTTCGATTGTCTGGCGCGTTGATGGAAGGCTATAATCGCGCCCCTTTATATCGTATCTCGCATTGGTACTCTGATGAACCGTAAAAAGAAGATTAATCAAACCTTGAAGAGCAAGGCAAAAAAGGCCAATGCCAAACTGCAATCTAGCAATAAACCTAAATATATTGCGAAGGCAGAGAGAGAAGCATTAACTGCGGCAGTTGAGCATGAAACCCCATCAAAAACCGCAGAACCTCAGCTTGATATTGCACTGCCAATAAGCTGATTAAAGTAAGTCGTTAAGCCTATAGTGCAGTTAAATACTCGATAGGGTTTTGATAAAAGGCCTTTTTATAACCTTGGGTTGAAGTATCCATCAGCCAAGGTTTAGGTAATAAGCTCAAAATGGAATAGTGCAAATGGGGCGGTTTACCTTGTGCATTGCCCGTATCGCCGACAGTGCCCAAAGTGTCACCTTGGTAGGTAATCAATCCCGTGGCTGATTCAATTTGGGCTAAATGGGCAAAGTAATGAATTTGCCATTTAGGACCTAAACCAACCACTACATTTCCTCCTTTGAAGAAGTCACCTCGATACAAGAGCAGCATAGGCGTTGGCGCAATCACTGCGGTGTTTTTGGCGGCGAAAATATCTATCCCCTTGTGAACGCCCGATGGACCCCAAGGTTCATACCAAAAGGTTTGGCTGTTCCAATCTTTACTGCTGGCACCTTTTACTGGGATCGCGGGTGACTCAGGGATCAGATAACCACCAAGTAGCAGTAACGTCAGTGCTAATCCAACATATTTCAATTTCATTTTTTATCCTGCATTAAGTGTTTGCGTACCTTAAGTTTTAATGAAACTCGCTAAATTCCCGCCAACTTTCAGGATATTGCAAGCGCTCAGTTTCTGAGAGTGATAGCCAATAGGGGCGCCAAAAATAGCTGCACCAAAAGTCGATATTACCTTGAAGACTGCCGAGGGTATCGGGATCGATATTGGGAAAGCTTTCCCATGGATTGGGCGGGGCGGATTTGAATCTGATTAATGCTTCTAACAAGGGTTTGTCATTGGTCACTAAGGTTATGCACACACCCGCAAAATCGTCATATTGGTTCAGCAATACGCAGGTCGCTTGGGTTGGATGTTCGATAAAACCGTTAAAGTTGACCGTTTGCTCGGGCAATGTGTTAAAGCTTGCCTGGCTAAGTAAAGTGTTTAAGGCCTCTTTCCCTTGGTATGTCAGCAAGCAATGCAATTGATATGCAAAAATATCTTCTCTGTCCATAGGTACAACGAGTGGATAGGTTTGTATGATTGGCAAGCTGATATTGGGCATCTGGGTTTGATGAAAAACAGTGTGTAACTCAGTTTGTGGCCTAGATTGCTTGAGGCTATCACTGTTGCGCGCAAGGCGTTGTTTAATCCAAGTTAATACTGACATTATTGTTATTTCTCAGTGAACCTTATTGGGGAATGGCGTATTTACGGATTCTGCAATCGGGGATGCCGTGATTTCCGGGGCCTGCCATCTTAACCAACCCTTTACTCGAGGCGCATCAATATACCAGAGGCCGTTTTGTTGAATTAATGCCAACCGTTCGCGTGATGGGCCAAAGGGGCCGGGATTTTGCTGGGCAATTTCAATACTGCTATCGGTAACTGAGGCAATGATTGCAACGTGACCATAGGGGTTAAATATCCATGGAGAAAACACGAGTAGATCATCCTGCATAGGTTTGGTCTGACTCGCATTAGTGTATTGCCGCATAGCGCGTTTTTCATTCCACATGCCATCGCTTAACTTGTTATCAAAAAAGTCTCTAGCATGGCCTAAAGCGTCAGGCATTTTATGCTGGTAGCGTTGGTAAAAGTAGCGTTTAACAAATTCAACACATTGATATTGAATACCTAAGTTATAACCATCTATAGATAGGTTGCGTCCTGAATGGGTATTAACTCCTCCGTTATAATAGATATTAACCCCGTTTAGAGTGTCGATGACTTCTCCTACTTGATGGTGGGAATTAAAGTTAATCCGAGTTATCAGACTGTAGGCACAGTATACGAGCCCCATCAGTATCGTGAAAAATGCTAATAGAATGGATAAGCGTCTAATCATCTTTAGTACGGCAAGCTAAAAAGAGTTGTTGAGTAAGATACTTATCTCACTTTCGGGCTGCGTATTTTATGTTTTGAAGAACATGGACGTCTAGGGTATGGGTTTTATATTGGCACAGGTTAATACTTTTGTGTGATCTAAGGTTATCTAAAACAAAGGCCGCATCAGCGGCCTTTGTTATTTTGGCGGTTAGAGTAAAGCGGTTGCGAGTAGATAACCGACAGCCGATGCTGTCGCTACACCGATAAAGCCTGGAATGATAAAGCTGTGGTTAATAATGAACTTACCTATTTTAGTCGTACCTGAACGGTCAAAGCCGATACAGGCTAGATCACTTGGATAGGTTGGTAGCACGAAATAACCGTAGCTTGCAGGGAGGAAGGCGATTAAGAGTTTTGGATCGACCCCTAAGGCGAGTCCCATAGGTGCGATTGCTGTGAGTGCTGCCGCTTGGCTATTAACAAGCTTAGAGATGAGAAACAGCACTAAGGCATAGGTCCAAGGCTGGCTTTGTACTACATGGGACAGGTTTTCTTGCAGTACATCCATATGGCTGATGAAGAAAGTATCGCTCATCCACGCCACACCAAATACTGAGAAAATTGCCACCATGCCCGCTTTAAAAACGGGACCGTTAGAGATGTTAGTCGGTTTGACTTTACAGGTCATCAGGATAAATGCACCTGCAATTAACATCATCATCTGGATCACTAAGTTCATCGAGAGCAAGGTCGATTTACCTTTAACGTCAAAGGCGGGACGTAATTCACTAAATGAACCTAACAGTACCACAGCAGCGATAGCGGTGAAGAAAATCCCCGTTGCCCAGTAAGCTTCCTTCGGATATTTTTGATTTAACAGGGTTTCGCTCTTGTCATAGATAAAGGCTCTTTGGACTGGATCTTTAATGCGTTCTTGAAATTCTTCATCTTTATCTAAATCTTTACCACGACGCAGACTCCAAAGTGCAGCAGCCATGACACCGCAAAGCGATGCTGGCACTGACACCATTAAAATTTCGAGCAGATTGTAAGCGCGGCCTACACCCTGTTGTGATGCCAGAATCGACACCATAGACACCACTGCTACCGACACAGGCGAAGCGCAAATCGCCATTTGTGAGGCGACAGAGGCCACCGCCATTGGGCGCTCTGGGCGAATATTTTTCTTCAGCGCGATATCGGAAATAATTGGGAACATGGTGTAAACCACATGGCCAGTACCGCAAAGGAAGGTCAGCGTCCACGTGGTCAGCGGCGCTAGAATCGTGATGTATTGTGGATGACGGCGCAGTAAGCGCTCGGCATACTGCATCATCACATCTAATCCACCCGCGGTTTGCAATACGGCTGCACAGCCAATGACTGCAAGTATGGTTAGCATAACTTGCACTGGCGGTTGTCCCGGCGCTAAACCGAAAACAAAAATCAGTAAAAATAAGCCAATACCGCTGATGAGGCCTAATCCCATGCCGCCGTAGCGGGTACCTAGCAGTAGGCAGCTAAGCACTACTATAAATTCCATTAAAATCATCCGATTTACCTCTGCGGAACTTACCGCTTAGCTATTAGTTGAGTGATGAGTGTCTTCAGGAACATTCTGCGGAGTAAAAGTGTTTGAAAAATTGCGCTGGCGCATGGTGTAAATAAAAAATGGCATTAGTTTTTTCGGAAATTTGACCTAACGCTAGAAACACGTGGCGATAAGTTGCATTCTGGTTACGAGTTTTACGGATTGGGCTAACGCTTTGAGCTCACTCCGTTTAAAAGAACGATAACAATACTCAAGGATAAGCCCGTGAAACCTGCCACCTTTAATACCGAAGCCTTTGATGATTGGATCCGCAGCCGCTTTGTGGAACTCAATTCCGAGCTCGAACAGCTTTACTACCAACAAACAGATCGGGCCAATGTGCTCGATATCGGCGCAGAAGCTAAGTTGGCGCTGGAGAGCGAAGGGCGAGAGTTGATTAAAACCTTGCTCGATGAGGGGAATACTGATGAAGGTTTCGACAGTGCCTTCGATTTACTCGGCAATGTGGGCTTGTATATGGCGGCCTGTCGGCGCCATGAAATTACTGAGCCCTCGCGGGAAACGACATCGCCATTAGCTGAGGCTTCTGCGCTCGCCATGCATATTGGCGCTTCAATAGGCGTCACGCCGCGTTTTGCCACCGCACATTTAACTACTCACAATCGTGCCCACAATGGCATTTATAAGCGCTTTACCGATCTGTCCGCTGAAAAGCTGTTTGTGGATTACAACACTAAGGGCATTTTGGCCTATAAACGCGCCGCCGATGCGCTATTGAAGATCCAGCCTTTGGGCATTTCCCATCCCATCAGTCACGATTTACTGCGAGTCGCTAAACAGGCCTTGCAAGATGTGATTGAGTCGAATACCCAATTATTTAATCGACTAGATACGGACCGTTTCTTTTACTGTGTTCGCCCTTACTACAAACCTTATCG
The DNA here is from genome assembly GCF_025653905.1 of Shewanella sp. SM71. Taxonomy (NCBI): domain Bacteria; kingdom Pseudomonadati; phylum Pseudomonadota; class Gammaproteobacteria; order Alteromonadales; family Shewanellaceae; genus Shewanella; species Shewanella sp. SM71. The sequence continues at coordinate 4,451 of NZ_JAKKRW010000029.1, read as the reverse complement.
GGTGGGCTCGGTCATTTATCGCGGCGCTAACGCCGGGGATTTTGCGGGGATTAATGTAATCGATTTAACGCTAGGTCTTTGTTTTGCAAACGAAGCCTCCTATTCGCAAATGCTGGTGGACAAGTTTTTATACATGATGCCGGAGGATCAACAGATATTGCGCGAGTGCATGCGTCGGCCGAATTTGATGGATGACTTCCTGCAGGCAAAAGACTGCTCAACCCAAGATTGGTATCAAGAAAACTTGCGACTCTTTATCGAAGTCTGCGAATTACATGGCGAGACTGCGATTCAGCACCATAATGAGTTAGTGACTAAATATATTGCTGAGCCTTCGACAAGTATGGAGCAGCAGCATTTAGCTAAAGTTACCGCGAGTGGTCCGCCACTGCATGTGCTACTCGGCTCATTGGAGCGACTCAGAGACAGACGCGCCGCCGCTCAACGCAGCGATATTCGGACTCGTTATTGTGATATTAAAAAACTAAAAGAGAGTTTGAGATAACACTATGTTTGAAGATTTTAAAAAGGACTTTTACCTAGCAGGTCCAGGATATCTATTAAACCATTCCGTTGGCCGGCCATTAAAATCGACCGAGCAGGTCTTTAAAGAAGCCTTTTTTGCGCCTTGGCAGGAGTCAGGGCGTGAACCTTGGGGCCAGTGGTTGGGTGTGATTGATGATTTTACCTTTGCTTTATCTAAGTTATTTAACGGCCACCAAAAGGATTTTTGCCCTCAGGTCAATCTTTCCAGTGCGCTGACTAAAATTGTCATGTCCCTCGACAGATTGAACCGCGAACACGCCGTTGTGTTAATGAGTGAGATTGATTTTCCCAGCATGGGTTTTGCCCTTAAAAAAGCGTTGCCTGCCAGTTGCGAAGTACGCTTTATTCCTAAAGGGCTCGATATCACCGACCCTAATGTGTGGGATGCGCATATCAGCCGCGATGTGGATCTGGTGTTTGTCAGCCATGCTTACTTGAATACGGGGCAGCAGGCGCCATTAGCCAATATTTTAACCATAGCCCGTGAGCGAGGCTGTTTGAGCTTAGTGGATGTAGCGCAATCGGCGGGGATTATTCCGCTGGATCTCGCGCGCCTACAACCCGATTTTTTAATCGGTTCGAGTGTGAAATGGCTCTGCGGTGGCCCTGGTGCTGCCTATCTTTGGGTTAATCCCGCCATATTGGATAGTTGTCAGCCTAAAGATGTGGGTTGGTTTAGCCACGAGAATCCGTTCGAATTTGATATCCATGATTTTCGTTACCAGCATACCGCACTGCGCTTTTGGGGAGGGACACCATCAATCGCGCCTTATGCCATTGCCACCCATAGCATTCATTATCTTGCTGGTTTAGGTACTCCGTTGCTGCGTAAATACAATCAGCAATTGATTGATGCTGTGGCGCAAGAGCTCGACCATGAGTTTGTGTCGCCGCGGGATACTGAAAAGCGCAGCGGCACGCTTATTCTGCAGTTTGGTAAACAGCAGCATCAAATGATGACGGCATTGGCGAACGCGAATATTAGTGTCGACGCCCGCAGTATGGGGATCCGGATTTCTCCGCATATTTATAACAATATGGCTGATATCAAGTTGTTACTTGATGTGATTAAAGCAAATCGCTAACTTAAATGATTTAAAATGGCTTGCTAGGCTAGGCTAGGCTAGGTTGTACCACGTAATTACAACTAACAAGGCACAACACTCAGGGAGGCAAACCGCGACATGGTCGTTCCCGTATGCCGGCGTTAACTCACCGTCACACAGGCAACTTGAGGTTATTTATTGGGTGCGATCATGCTTAAATCTTGTAGTCATAGCGGCAGACCATAGGTCGCGGGGTGTGGAGCTTGGGATCGCTGGGCGTGATCGCTAAATCTGCAGGTAGCATAACAGTATCGATGATCAACGCACTGCTCATATCAACGAGTGTCAGCGGGATGGTAAAGAGCAGCAAGGGCGGGGCCGCCAACGCGGAGATAATCATACACTCCTCGCCATTATCAACAGCCGTTTGCACACTTGAGAAAGAATGACCCCAAGTTGAATCTTCTCCCATCCTCGACGTTATCGTTGCACATCCCGTGAGAGAACAGCACACGACCAACCAAGTCAACCAACGCATAACCACTCCATTGTTTATATGTGAAAAACTGTATTGCTTCGGTATGACCTACTTACTTGATCAACTGAGAGCGTTAGTGATGTGGAACCAGATCTGGTTTCATTTGACGCCAACCTGTTCTGTTTCAACAGCTTGGCATTCTAACTATATGATTATATCTGTCAATTATTCATCAACAGAAACGAGATACAGCCAACCTCAATAACCTAGTTGTTAACGGCGACTCTTGTTTTGGATTGGTATTAATCATTGAGGTTTGTATGCCGTGCTCTTGCAGAACTCAGATGAGTTTTGAACATACTCTTTAAAATCAGTCTCCACTTCCCTCGCTGGCCATCTAGCTACTTTTATTACTTTCCTTAAAACTGTTTCAGTAAATATTCGCTTGAGGGTAGGCCGAGAGCATATTATGTTGCTGATTTAAAATGGATGACTGGATTTACGCTTGGCGATGGCCACGCTACAAGTAGAGTCTACCGAGAGGTAACAGGATGAACAATAAAGCAGCGCCGCAGCAGTCGGCGTCGACAGAGCAAGAGACACAACCGTTGGACGACAGTCGGTATGAAGACCTGCCGCGCAGTGAGTACCTGCAATTCCCCCAAGAGGAGCAAGACCGGCTCAATAAGCTACGTCAGCAACGGGGGCGTGAGGCGCCCACCCTTTATGAGTGGGATATTAAGGTAGCGACCGTGTATGGCATGGGGTGGCTCGTTGTCATTATTCCCTGCGGTATAATGGTGCTGATTGGCTTGGTGGCACACTGGTATGAGTCTGACCAATGGTATGGTTTTTTTTTCATGGCATTGATTTTTGCGCCATTTATCCGCTACCTCTGGTTGGCCGACAAACAGTACCATTATCGGCTCACCACCGAGGGGTTAGTTACCACCTATCATGACGTTATACCGGATGCCGCCTACGCGGTAGTGCGGGGGCTGGCTTGGTTTGGGGTGGTGGTTTGTATTGTCGGGGTGGCCTTTTTAGGCCCGGCAGCGCTGATTGGTGCAGGCGGAATGGCTCTGGGGGCATTTTTCTTTACTGGTTTTAAAAATGTAGAGATTACTTACGAGAGTCCTATAAAAAATGGGTATCGTCATTTGATTAAGGTAACGCGGAATCGTCCATTTATTGCCTGCCAATCGGATGTACGAACAATGGGCTTACGTGCAAGTATTCGTCTTCATTGCCCATTGGATAAGATGCACACTATCTTGTCATTACTGATGACGCAGTTACCTGATTCTGAAATCCGTGTATTTAAAAATGAGCGCGTGTTAGATGGTGTACCATTTGCGTCATTTGAGTCAGGCGAACCAGTCCAATTGTCAGATTTTTCCCCTGAGAATCCCCTGCCCAGTTAACGTTTTTTCTCGCGCCTGTTACTGGCGCTAATTACGACCATTATCTGGATGCAGGCTAACAGACCTTTAGCGGCGAGGTCGTCAAGGGTGAGAAGACATTAAGTACGAGCCGTGTGGGTAGGTTAACGATGACCATGCAGTCCGTGGGTACAGCAAAGGAATAGCTATATGAATAAGAGAGCTGCGCCGCAGTTGGCGTCGACAGAGCAAGAGACACAACTGTTGGACGACAGTCGGTATGAAGACCTGCCGCGAAGTGAGTACCTGCAATTACCCCAAGAGGAGCAAGACCGGCTCTACAAGCTGCGTCAGCAGCGGGTGCGCGAGGCGCCCACGCTTTATGAGTGGGATATTAAGGTAGCGACTGTGTATGGTCTATTTTGGTTAACCTTCCTGATCCCGTGTGGTTGCGTAGCACTTATAGGGTGCTATTTGCTATCTGGCGATACTAGCTTGGGTATAGGGTTAATCATCATGGCTTTAATTATGTGCTTATCTGCTCGTTACCTCTGGTTTGCAGACAAACAGTACCATTATCGGCTCACCTCCGAGGGTTTAGTTACCACCTATCATGACGCGATTCCGGATGCAGCTTACGCGGTAGTGCGTGGGCTGGCTTGGTTTGGGGTGGTGGTTTGTATTGTCGGGGTGGCCTTTTTAGGCCCAGCAGCGCTGATTGGTGCAGGCGGAATGGCTCTGGGGGCATTTTTCTTTACTGGTTTTAAAAATGTAGAAACCACCTCAATAAGTGCTATCAAGCGTGGACACCCCCATATGATAAAAGTGACCCACAAGAGGCCATATATATCGTGTGATACAGACAGGTTTTATTTCGGATATTATTCAAATCTCGACTGTTATTGCCATCCCGAAGATATGCATAAAGTGTTGTCGCTACTGATGAAGCAATTACCGGGGTCGGAACTCTTTTTATTGAAAAATGAACGAATAGTTGGC
>NZ_JAKKRW010000028.1:0-64949 GCF_025653905.1 Shewanella sp. SM71 | reverse complement strand
TTGGTGTGCCACCCTGGCGTTCTAGTTTTAACTGTCTCACCCATTTATCCATAGTGGACTTACCTACGTTCATCGCCTTTGCAGCTTCGATGATGCTATGGTTTTTATCGAGGACTAATTGGGCTGCTTCAAGTTTGAATTCAGCACTAAATGTTTTTCTGGTTGTCGATCTCATGTGTTCACCTAAAGTCATCTACGAGGTAATAATATCACCTCTATTTAGGTGGCCAAAATTAGTGTGCCACTACATAATGAGCATAATCAGTTAGACGAGGAAATCAAACAACTGGAAAAACGTGTCGCCAGTGATTTCAATCCCACTGTGAAAGAACTCAAAAGCAGAAAGTTACATTTAAAAGAGGAAATTTATCAGATCCTCAAATCCCACGAGTAATCCCGCTATTACTCTAAAGACAAATAAGGGCGCCTAAGCGCCCTTATTAATGTCACCACAATCGCTTACAGATAGTAATCCTTCAGCGGTGGGAAACCGTTAAAGCATACTGCTGAATACGTCGTCGTATAAGCCCCTGCGGTTAACCAATACATACGGTCGCCAATGGCTAAGTCATTTGGTAAGCCATAGCTATAGTGCTCATACATGATATCTGCACTGTCACAGGTTGGGCCGGCAATCACGCATTTATCCAGCTCGCCTTGACGCTCAGTATAAATCGGGAACTTAATCGCCTCATCCATCGTTTCAATCAAGCCAGAGAATTTACCCACATCGGTAAACACCCAACGTTCTAACGCTGTGTAAGATTTTTTGCTGATCAGTACCACTTCAGACACTAAAATCCCCGCGTTAGAAATCAACGAACGACCTGGTTCCAAAATAATTTGTGGTAAATCATCACCAAAATCTTCCTTCAGGAAGTGGGTGATTTGCTCGGCATACACACCCAATTGATTGGTTTTATCAATATAGTTAGCAGGGAAACCGCCACCCATATTGATCATCTTCAAGGTGATATTGTGCTCATCACGTAGACGGTCAAAAATGCTTTTCACTTTACCAATAGCGGAATCCCAAGCACCTATGTCACGTTGCTGAGAACCCACATGGAAAGAAATACCAAAAGGCTCTAAGCCTAATTCCTGTGCCAATACTAATAGCTCATAGGCCATTTCGTTTTGGCAGCCGAATTTACGGGATAACGGCCAATCAGCAGTATCTGTACCTTCGGTCAGAATGCGCACATAAATACGTGAACCCGGTGCTTCTTCAGCGATCATTCGCAAATCAGCTTCTGAGTCAGATGCATACATACGCACGCCACGCTCATAAAATGCACGCACATCTTGACGCTTTTTAATGGTATTACCATAGCTGACTCGATCGGTTGTCACACCGACATTCATGACCATATCTAGCTCATAAATCGAGGCAATATCAAAGTTTGACCCTTTATCTTTTAGTAAAGATAAGATCTCGGCCGCGGGGTTTGCCTTAACTGCATAATAAACGTTGGCGTAAGGAAAACTATTAACCATGTCATCGTATTGTTTCGCTATGATACTTGTATCGATCACTACGAACGGGGTTGCTTTGTCTTTGGCAAACGCTTCAATACGCTTGAATGTGTCCATATCATAATAGTCAGCAACATCAATAGATTGAAATTGGCTCATTGGGCCAGAGTCTCCTTTGGGTCAGATAGATAACAGTAAGTGTGATGTATTAAAAACGTGCGCAGTAAACGATATTTTTTCGCTTTACGCAACGAATTTTTATGCTGAATTAATAACTTTTTATTCCCCAATTCTTTAAGGAACTGAACCATCAGAAAAAGGCGCTATAAAACAAATAATTATGCACACAAACCCTAAGGTAAATTTGTGTTCATTATCAGAATAAAAAGTGAATTTTTTACGACGTTATCGGAAGGGAGATGGATAGACTGGCTGGAGCCAAAATATCCATCTAAAAACAGTTATCTTGAAGTAACAATCACACAGCGAAAAGAAGACGAATGGATGCCTTAAAATACGTCCGTTAAATCGAGTTGTTACTGCGGCTGATTGAGTTTTGCGAGGGCTTGGTTCAAGGCTTCACTGGAATCAAAATAGGCAATGTCCAGAATGTTACGCTGCTTGAGTAATATCATAGTGGCCATATCTTTGTTATCAGGTAATAAACGACTGATCTCACCATCCCTATCTAACCCAATCGCAAAAGGTAAATCTTGCATCTGTGGCACAGCCACAAATTTAGCGATCAAAGAAGGCATACCACTGATATCGGCAACATAAACTAAACCCGTTGGCATTTGAGTCGCGCTCAAGGGCGTAAGTGCATCCTTAATCACATCACCGCCTTTCATGCTGCGACTAAAGAGCAGCACTTGAGTCTCATCAGTCACATTAATGGTTTTATCATTTTGGTCGAGAAGTGAAATGGGATTAATCGCATCTCCGGCAACATAACTCGCAGCATACGCCCAGATTGGGGTTAACAGACAAGACAAACATAACAACAGCGTTTTCATAAACACTCGACTCCATTATTGGATAGGCGAACAGCATACCTGACTCCCCCTATCGACTCATTAAACCAACCACGATTACATGATACGCTTCACACATGAAGGGCGAAAAGTATTTGGTGGAATTTCTACGCTATAATCGCACAGTTAATTTTATTACAAGGATATCATAATGATAACACCTGGACTCGATCAAGAATTGCAGCAACTACAAGGCGTTTATCAACTCATCACCGAGTTTTTAGTCACCTACAGCTTCCAACTCGTAGGTGCTTTGCTGATCTTTTTGTTAGGTTTATGGGTAGCCAGTAAAGTATCACGCTTAGTCGCTAAGCAATTCGACAAACACAATATCGATATCACCCTAAGCAATTTTGTCAGCAATCTTATCCGCATTCTGATCATAGTCATGGTCGGGATTATCGCCCTCGGCAAAATCGGCATCAGTATTACCCCTATGGTTGCAGCAATTGGTGCCGCCTCCCTCGGCGCAGGTTTAGCCTTACAAGGTATGCTAGCGAACTATGCCGCAGGCGTGACTATTATCGTCACCCGCCCTTTTGTGGTAGGCAATACTATTGAAATTAAAGGGGAAAGCGGCGTTGTTAAACGTATCCACTTAGGCATGACCATACTGACCAATGAGGAAGGTGAGCAAATCAGCATTCCTAATAAGCATATCGTCGGCGAAATTCTGCACAACTCCTTCAGCAATAAGCTAGTCGAAACCCAGTTCAATCTCAGTTACAACACAGATCCCGAACGAGCCATTAGTGTGATTACTGAGTTATTGAGCAATAATCCCTATGTTTATCAAGAGACCACACCTAATATTGGCATCAATGGTTTTAATGCTAATGGAATTGAAATGGGGGTTCGTTACTGGGTGCCCACACAAAGCTATTTTCAGCATAAATATAAGGTGAACCTCGCTCTTTATAACACCCTTAAGCAGGCGGGAATCGAGATTGCCTGCCCCATTAGGGAGATCCATCTGCAAGATAAATAACGCTAATGCCCATGGGATTGATCGGCTTAGTCGATCAGCCTAGCCCAAATTGTAAACTTGCATTCTTGTAAAAATTTACGTTTACTATACTCCCAAATATCGATAGTGATGGACTACTATGTTGTTGATACTCATAATTATTGCTTTTATTGTACTGTTTATTTTTTTCGCTAAATATCAAAAAAAACAAGTGCAAGCTAAAGCACTTGCCACAGGTGATCCTACTGCGCTACTCAATCATGGCTTAACACTGATTAATCAAGGCGAAGTCAACTCTGGCCTAGATTATATTCAGCAGGCAGTCGATAAAGGCTTAGCCGTTGCCGCCATTGCTATGGCCGAACTTTATTCCGGTCGATTCCCACAAGTTCCCGCCGATCCCAAGGCATCTAACGATTGGTATAAAAAAGCCGCCGAAATAGAGCCTCAATATTTACCCATGCTCACACTACCTAATTTGCTCTCTTCTGAGTCGCAAACACTCGATGAGTTAATCGCACAGGCAGAACAGCTCAAACCTAATGCCGAAGCGGGGCAAGCCGAGTTTCAATATGAGCTTGCTTACTTGTATCTAAGCCAGCCCTTTCTCGATCCCGATGCTAGCCAAGCAATTTACTGGTTCGAAAAAGCCGCCGCACAAGAAAACCAAAGAGCCTATTACCATTTAGCCACACTCTACTGGCATGATGAGCGCGTCACTTCGGACTATATCAAAGCACGTGAATACTTTGAGAAATCCGCAGCCGCTGATTATGAATTAGCAAAAGATGATCTAGGGCATATGCTTGCTGCAGGCCAAGGTGGACCTAAAGATTTAGCGCGTGCAGAGGCATTACTTAGCGAGCGCGCCGCAGACGATGATTTCCGCCAGTATTATCTTGGTAAACGTTTCCTCTACGGTGAAGATTTTGCTGTCGACTATGACAAGGCGCGCCATTGGTTAAGCCAATCTGTCGCTAGAGGTAATGACTTCGCTAAGATTGAATTTGCTCATCTTTTACTGAAAGCGCCACAAAATGAGAGTGATTACCAACAGGCTAAAATTGACTTTGAAGAATTCGCACTTAAGTGGAATGAAGACGCACTGCTAGGCTTAGGCAAGATTTATGAGCAAGGTTTAGGCGTGAGTCGCCAACCGATTAAAGCGTTAATGTATTACCAGCTCGCGGCCATGAGCAATAGAGCCGATCATCTAAAAGAATTAGCCAGATTCAGTCAGCAACTAGGTACCTTAGAGATAAGAGAGGCTGAGCGTCTACGTGACAGTTTCTTGCATCAGCATCCAATCCCCGCTGAGCAACAACAATATTTTTATTTCTATAAGGCTGAATCATTTTTAAGTGGTGAAAAAACCACTCAAGAGGCTCTACAAGCGGCAGAAGCTTGGTACGTCAAATCGGCAGAGCTAGGTCATGAAATTGCTATGCGGGAGCTGGTCAATATTTACGGCGCAGAACAATTAAATAAACCTATACAAATGTTTATTTGGTCTAGTTTATTGCTACGTCATTTTGGTAAATACGGGATGAATAGCGCTCAACGACTCCATCAAAACACCGCAAAATCATGTTTAACCGAATCCGAACTTGCCTACGCCGAAACTCAAATTGAGGCTATTGAAACCCAATTAACGCCCTATCTTGAGTCGGATAGGTAAGTTTCCTAGCAGCGAATGAGCCCCTGGAAAGGTTTGGTCAGATTTAACAGGCCAAACCGTTTGGTTACAAAATAGAGTGAATTTATAATTACTTAAAAAGCACAGTGGATGTATAAGCACTACAATCAATTATTGACCAAACCTGCGCAGCTAAACGACTCAAAAATAAAACCTAGTCGAATTAACTGTCCAGCCCTAAATTAAAACTGAGCATTTTAATAGGCAAGATGAATGAGGCTGATACTGATCATTGTCATTTCATGCTTATTTCTGTCCCAAGCAAGGGCAGAAACCTCTGCTGTTGTCTGGCAAGCACACTGCCGCGATAGGCATCCTGTTATTTATGTCGAAAATGGTGAGTGCAAAGGCCCAGGTGCAGCTGTCATCAATGAAGTCATCGCCCGCCTAGGTCACAAGATAAATTGGAGTAATGTGCCTTGGGCACGCACAATTAAAGTGGCAGAAATGGGACAAGTCGACCTAATCCCTGTCCATTCGATGACGCCAGAGCGCAACGATTTTCTAGACCCTATGCTTCTAGGATACGACAAGCGCTACGTCTATTACTTTGCCCTTGCGAATAGACAACTTGAAGTCAAACATTTCGATGAACTAAAACCTCATATCATTGGCGCACTTAGAGGCGCTTTTTACTGTCCGCAGTTCAATGACAATCAAAACCAACTAAAAGTGTCTTTTGTTAATGATAACGGTCAGTTAATCAATATGTTGAAGGCTGAGCGTATCGATTTAGCCATCACCTCCGAACAGCATGAGATGCAATTTTTTGCCAAAGATCCCCAACTCAAACAGATGGCATACGTAGATATCAGCAAAAATGGCCGCTATTTCAGTATTCCGCTCATGTCGCCGCAGCATCAATATGCCAAGCAAGTTCACCAGATAGTCGACGACATGCGCACCTCAGGTGAAATTACTCAACTATTTAAATCCTACGGCGTCGAGCCTCCACTTAATCTCACTGAATCGCCCTTAGCGACTCACTAATCTGAATGCTGATAACCCAAAACTAACTTGGAATTAATTCGATCGAGCGGCTAAATGCCGTAACAAGGTCGCCAATGTTGGCGCAACTGCCTGATGGGAGGGATAACACAAACCAATACGACGGAACATTCTCGGACCATCAAATTTCACTTGCTTGAGCCTAGGCTCATCTTCAATCAAACCATCGGGTAAAAAACTCACGCCAAATCCGGCTAACACTAGCGACATCACTAGAGATTTTGACTCAGCCTTAGCGACCAAATTAAGCGACATATTGCTGCACGCCAATAAACCTATCGTTTGCTGATGGGCTTCACAGGGTGGGCACTCAATAAAGTCAAAGCCATTGAGCTGCTCGGGGCGTAGGTTATCTACTTGGGCGAGGGTATGATCCTTGGGGACGCAGAGCACATAATCCTCCTCCCACAGCGGAAAAAATACCTCATCTTCATGGCGCAAGCTGTCGATGCTTAAACGGCAATCTGCGGGGCTTTGATAGTCCACCAGTTCAAGATCTAGCTTATCAATGGCTTGATTCACCTGTTGTAAAAATCCTGCCAAACGCCGCTGGCTTAAATCTGGCATCACAGCCAAACGTAGCTTTTGCCGGCTTGCCTTCGCCATAAACAAGCTTGGTAACTTACTCGCCTCCTCGACTAATTTAACCGCCAAAGGGTATAGATAGTGCGCGCTGTCCAAAGGTTTAACGCCTTTTTTGCTGCGCTCAAATAACTGACCACCAAGCTCTTCTTCGAGTTGCTTTAACCCAGCAGACAGTGAAGGCTGGCTCACAAAGCAACGGTTAGCCGCCGAGGTAATATTGTTCTCTTCAAAAATTGCGATAAAGAAACGCAGCAAACGCAAATCGACCATTTAATCTTCTCCGACAACCGACGAGTTCAGCACAAATTTCAACAATAGTGCCATAGGCTGAGCCTATCATATCCAGCTGGAATAAGTATTTTTCGACTGAAAATCCCCAGTCTATACTGGTTAACAAGTTCAAGACGCCGAACAACAGTTTGTTTACGGCTTACATTGGCTCCAATTAATAGGAAATACTAATGAATCAAGTTACTAAATCACTGGTTGTCATCACGGGCGCTTCATCGGGTATTGGCGCCGCTATGGCCAAAAGCTTTAGCGCTGCAGGCCACCCGCTGCTATTACTGGCACGCCGAGTTGAAGCAATGCAAGCGCTTGAATTACCAAACAGCCTTTCTATCAGCGTCGATGTCACCGACGGTGCAGCTATTAAAACAGCCATAACCCAAGCAGAAGCACAATTTGGCCCGGTCGGCTGTCTTATCAATAACGCGGGAATCATGCTACTAGGCCAAATCGATGTGCAAGATCCCAATGAATGGAGCCGCATGCTCAATATCAATGTGATGGGCGTGCTTAATGGTATTCATGCGGTATTAGCCGACATGAAAGCTCGCAAAACTGGCACTATCATTAATGTCAGCTCAGTGGCGGGGCGTAAAACCTTTCCAAACCACGCCGCTTACTGCGCTACTAAATTTGCCGTGCACGCCTTAACAGAAAACATTCGTGAAGAAGTCGCCATGGATGACGTACGCCTTATCACTATCGCCCCCGGCGCAGTAGAAACCGAGTTGTTGAGCCATACCACCAGCGATGACATTAAAGCGGGTTACCATGACTGGAAAGAAGAAATAGGCGGCGTTATCGCCCCTGAAAACGTCGCCGCTGCTGCACTGTTTGCATGGCAACAACCGCAAAATGTGTGCGTACGCGAAATCGTTCTAGCACCAACGCGCCAGCAACCTTAATCCGTTCTGAGTCTACTTTTATCTAAGTTATCTTGCTTCGAAAGACAACCAAACCTATCCCCAAAATCAATAATGCCAGAGTCAACTCTGGCATTATTTACTTCCCAATAAAGCCTGCCAAACAGCTGCTAAGTTTCAACATCACTACTTTAGTGAGTGCATATTTTACAAAGTGTTAGCTTAATCACAGTCCATTTTTTGTGCTTTAGGCGCAAAACCCGAAACTCAAAGTTATCAGAGCTAATTTAGCACGTAGACTAGTTGATTGTTTTTAAATAAGAAAAAAATAATCATACCGCTCTATAACATCATCAATTAGATTTTTATCAATGAACTTTTTATCAATTAGATTTTTTTAATGAAAGTGATATACCTCAAATTTACACACCGTAGGATTTGATAAATTAATTTACAAAGTGGAATCAATAAAAACACTTAACCAACAAATAAATGTAAATGATCACAAAAAGTAAGGAATGAGATGATGAAAACGTCAACTAAGATAGCAATTGCCATGGCAGTGATCGGCAGCTTAAGTATTAATGCGTATGCCGCAGAGGGAGGTAATCCAAAGAAAGGTAAACATTTGTACAAAAAAGAATGCAAAGTCTGCCATAGCCAAGGCGGTGAAGGTGGTGAACTCACGCCAATGGCCAAAACGATGAGCCAGTGGGATCGCTTCTTTGATAAAGATAAGCACAAATTCAAACCAGAGGTATTCAATAGCCTCTCGGAGCAAGACCTCAAGGATATACAGCAATTTTTGTATGACCACGCCGCCGACTCGGACCAACCCCAAACCTGCGGTTGATCTCTGCCAACGTTATGGCCTAAGACAATGGTAGAGAGCTCCCCTGCAAATGCTCACTAACACATTGAATTAAAAATTAAAAAACCAATTCGAGAAAAATGGGGAACACACCTCAGGGACTCCTATTGGGTAAATTTGGCGAAATGCACTTAGCGCAATAATGCCAACAGAACAACTCTGGGAGAAACCTTATGCGTACTCTTATCTCAATCCTCGTTGCCAATGCCTTGTTTATGTCAGGCCAATCTTTTGCTACACCTAATGATGTGCAACAGGAAAATCAAAAAATTACCGAGTTAAAACATAAACTTGCCGATATTACCGAGCAATTGGATGATCTCAATAATCGCGTCGACAAAACCGAGCGGCACACATCGTTAGACCGCCTTGAAATTACAGGTGATTTCCGCACTAAAGCTCATTCACTACATTACCGCGATGTTGTCTGGAACCCTGCCATCAAAGTCAATTTCAACGACTTTGGTGCCAAAGCCATGTCCGGCGCTTTCGGTATGCCCAACGATCTCAACTCCCCACTAGGGAAAATGATGCAAGCTAATCCAGACCTTGCTGCAGCCTTCCAAAATGGCATGTTACAAGGTGTTATGCCCTATGTGCTCGCGCCCAAAAGTGTACAGGATATAGATAACGATATTTTTTACACCACTCGCCTGCGGTTAAATCTGAAAGCTAAGGTATGGGATAACGTCAGTTTTGCTGGCCGCCTCAGTATGTATAAAAACTGGGGTGATTCTACCGGAGTTCAAGTATTTGATTCTTGGCGGTCTTTCACTATGGATGGTACCAGTAGCGGCAATACCAGTGGTGACTGGCTGCGGGTTGAACGCGCCTATTTCGATTGGAAAAACATTAATGGATCAGAGTTTTATCTTTCCATAGGTCGTCGCCCTTCCACCTATGGTCCACCCAGTCACTACCGCGAGAATGAAATGCGTGGCGGCACACCTTCAGGACATTTAGTCAACTTCAACTTCGATGGCGCCACGTTAGGCTACAACCTAGGCGAAATCACAGGTATCGAAGGCCAAGTCGTCCGTTTCTGTTACGGCCAAGGCTTTGAATCACAATGGGGAAATGGCGAAATGTTTGGTGATATTGTCACCAAGGATACTCACCTTGGTGGCTTTAATATCGATGCGATCAACGATGGCACCAACTTCCTCCAGTTCACCCTGTTTGGCGCCAAAGATGTTAATGACGGCTTTAAAGGCACCATGGCCTTCCCTACCCAGCTTGCAGGCATTTTCGCCCCCACCATGTATCAAGATATGCAAAAGTTCGACAACTTTAACTTTGTTACCCGAGTACAACCCAGCGGGGTTATCGGCGACATGTATCTAGGAGGAATTGGTTTTGCGCGCGAAGAAGCAAACGATATCAAATGGTTTGCATCATTCGGCTGGACTCGCGCCGAGCCTAACGGTAACGCAGGCATGTTTGGCGGCATGTTATCCGATGCCATATTTGAAGCCGAGCTAAACAGCACTGGTACTGAGATTATTATGGTGCCAAAAACCAGTGACGATACCGAAGCCAAAGACGGTTATGGTATTTATGTCGGCGTACAAATTCCTGCTCCCTACGGCAAATTGGGTCTGGAATATAACTATGGCTCCGAATATTGGACGCCTTTTACCCAGGCACAGGATGACCCTATTGGTAGTAAGTTAGCTACCCGAGGACATGTAGCAGAAGCCTATTACATCTTTGATATTAACCCCAAAATGTTTATCAAACTTGCTGGCCTTTATTACGACTACGAGTACACAGGCAGCGGTACACCTGTGGGTGCTCCACAAAAAATCGACGATGTGCTAGCTGGCTCTGCTTATTCCATGTTGCCAGTGGTTGATACCGCGTTTGATGTCAACGCCTCACTCACCATCAACTTCTAATCCGTCATTGATAACAACGATCAGCCCTCGGTTACATCGAGGGTGGGAGTACAAAATGAATAAGCTCATCCTCATTGCCTTAGCGGGCATGACATTAAATGCCTACGCCGCTAATCCCCATAAAGAGGCACTTAAAGGCCCGTTTACCACAGGCTCACAGGTGACCACACAATGTTTAGTCTGCCATGAAAATCAAGCGACTGACGTGATGAAAACCTCCCATTGGACTTGGGAGTTAGAACAAAAACTTCCCGATAGGACAGTCGTAAGAGGTAAGAAAAACAGCATTAATAACTTCTGCGTTGCCATTTCCAGCAATGAACCCCGCTGTACCAGTTGTCACGCGGGTTATGGTTGGAAAGACAGTAACTTTGACTTTAAAGATAAAACCAAAGTCGACTGCCTAGTTTGTCACGACACTACAGGAACTTATGTTAAAGATCCCGCTGGCGCAGGTGAACCTATGGCAAAGCTCGATCTGACTAAAATAGCTCAAAACGTTGGCGAACCTGTACGGGATAACTGCGGTAGTTGCCACTTCTATGGTGGCGGTGGTGACGCGGTAAAACATGGGGACTTAGACTCATCCATGTCTTATCCAGACAAAGCGACGGATGTGCATATGGATAGCGACGGTAATGACTTTCAATGTCAGAACTGCCACACCACTGAGAAACACATGATCTCAGGTAATGCTATGGGGGTTTCACCCGGTGGTGTCGACCATATTGGCTGTGAAAACTGCCACGAATCAGCGCCGCACGCGAACAAAAAACTCAATACTCATACAGCGGCAGTTGCCTGTCAAACCTGTCATATTCCGTATTTTGCTAAAAACGAACCGACAAAAATGCGCTGGGACTGGTCAACAGCTGGAGATGATAAAAAAGAAACACTCGACCAATACGGTAAGCATACCTACCAAAAGAAAAAAGGAGATTTTGTTTGGGAAAAAATGGTCAAACCCCAATACGCTTGGTACAACGGCACAGCCAATGCTTATATGGCAGGTGATAAAATGGATCCAAGTACAGTCACTAAATTGACCTATCCCATTGGCGATATAAATGATGTCAAAGCAAAAATCTATCCTTTCAAGGTGCACACGGGTAAACAAATTTACGATAAAAAACTCAATATTTTTATCACACCGAAAACCTATGGCAAAGGGGGATTCTGGAGCGAGTTTGATTGGAACTTAGCGGCAAAACTAGGAATGGAAGCGAACACGACTATGCTTGAGAAAGGTATCAAATACAGTGGGGAATATGACTTTGCAGCCACTGAAATGTGGTGGCGGATAAACCATATGGTGTCACCAAAGGAGCAAGCATTAAATTGTAACGACTGCCATAACAAAGGCACAAGACTCGATTGGCAAGCCCTAGGTTATCAAGGTGACCCGATGAAAAGTAAACAAGGGCCAAAACACAAACAGCCTTGATTGAATCGTTCACTGATTTGAGCATCACAGATATCTTACTTTTAGTAAGGTATCGAAGTGAACACTGCTGATTAACCAAATCGAGTTCCCAGTAATACCCTTTGAGATCTTAGTTTTTACTAAGATCTCTTTTTTTATAATCTTGTTACTCTCACTCAAAAAGACAATTAGACTCAGCCATTCTTCGGCCTTGCCCCAGTTTGTCTCATTGAGTGACTCAATACGGTAGTTTGACTCTGTTTACCCCCCAAATCATCTGATTTTTATGGCATTTATTTTGCGTAGTCATAGTGTGTTCAATTACGGCAATCAGTATGACCTCGGGCAAAATTTCCCAAACAGTATCTAATCCTTCATTCAACCGTTTACTCGGTGAAACCAGTGGCGCTTTTGCCGACTTAGGCACTTTTTTACCTTTAGTGCTAGGGCTAATTGCCCTCAATCAATTTTCGCCCCAAGGGATATTTTTGGGGTTTGGTCTATTCGCTATTCTCAGCGCGCTGTTTTACCGTCGCCCGATTCCGGTACAACCGATGAAAGTCATCGCTGCACTGGTGATCGCTCAGGGCTTAACCCCAGGCATGTTGCAGGCAAGCGCCATGTTAATGGGCATTATCCTGTTAATTCTCGCCTTTAGCGGCGCCATCACTTGGTTAGCCAAACAGTTATCCCAAGCTGTGAGTGTTGGCATTCAACTCGCCATAGGTCTGCAACTGATGTGGATGGGCACTAAGATGATGAGTGAATTTTGGCTGGTTGGCGTGGGGGCATTTGTACTGTTATTTATCAGTAAATTTTTGCCGCTGCGTTACCTTGCCATGCCCTTAGTCATAGCAGCGGGGATGATTTGGCAAGCAAGTACACAAACTAGTTTAGCCACTAACTTTGATATTCAAGCAATGACAGCGCCATTTCAATTAGCGTGGCCGACATCAGTTGAATGGACCTCTGCCGCCCTTTTGTTGGTTTTGCCACAACTGGCTCTCACCTTAACCAATGCAGTGATTGCTACATCAGTAATGGCGCAGGAGAAATTCCCTGAAGATGCCGCCAAACTCACACCCAAAAACTTCGCCATTAGCTCAGGTCTTGCCAACTTATTGCTCGCGCCCTTTGGTGCCTCGGCCATGTGCCACGGTGCGGGCGGACTTGCGGTGCAATACCATTTTGGTGCTCGCACTTATCTGGCGCCGTTAATTTTTGGCAGTACGTGCTTAATGATAGCCCTGTGCTGGGGTACTAATATCGCTTGGCTATTAAGCCTTATTCCTATGGCAATCCTCGGCAGTTTACTGACCACTGCGGGGCTGCAATTAGCATGGTCGAAACGCTTAATCGATGGTAAGCCCTTCTGTATCTTTGTGATTTTATCAACCGCTGTGACTTGCCTCGCCATCAACGCCGCTGCGGGACTTGCCGTGGGGATAATTCTGGAGCAGGGTCGCCGCACTTGGGCCATGTTGGCCATGCGTTAATCACTTTCGACTCGCAGTAATAAGGGTTCCCAAAAACAAAAAGCGCGTTAAACAACGCGCTTTTTGTTAACCATTAAAACCTCTTCCAACAAAGCTACAGCAGGCTAAAATGTTCTTGCAGGATTGGTCGGTGTGTCCTTTTGCGCCAGCGCCCACTTAGCAATAGCATCTTTACGCATAAAGCCTACATTGGTGTGATCTTTAGCGTACTGAATAAACTTATCTAAAGCGGTCACAAGTCCAGGAGCGCCACCAATACGGTCGTGCACACTGATCGACATCATCCGTCGCTGCGTCGAACCTTCTTGATAGAGCATATCGAACTCATCCTTTAGTTCCTGTAAAAAGGCCGCGGCCGTCATAGCTGTGTTGCCACCAAAACGTCCGATATCATTGTTACGTAAAGTGTAAGGCACAACAGCAAAAGGCTTATTTCCTACAGGGATAATTGAAGGTTCGTCCCGCGATAGATCATCGATATGATAAATAAAACCTAAGTCCTGCAAAATATTGAGGGTTTGAGTGCTGTGGCGCATCCAAAAGGCATTAAAACCTAAGGGGCGCTGACCTGTGATCCTTTGCAGCGTCTCAATACTCGCCACATAGGAGGCGCGTTCCTCTGCTGGCGACATGCTGTATTGTGGCGTCCACGTTTGTCCGTGACCCGAAATCTCATGCCCCTCATCTGCAACTTGTTTGGCAAGTTGAGGATGTAGCTCGGCGGCGCGCCCAACCATGTGAGAAGTCACCTTGATATTGTGCTTACGCCACAAGCGCAGCAGCCTTGGAATGCCTTCGTTCATACCGTAATCGTACCAAGTCGGGGTGATAGTATCTGGGTAGCCCTTTTCCATCGGCGGAAACGGCCCTTCGGCATTTTTATCTTGAGCACCTGCTTCAAACTGCATTGAGATTGAAATCACTAACTGCTCACCACTTGGCCAAAATATTTTGTTCATACCATTGCCACCTGAACTTTTGGAATCATTTTCTAAGGTATCTAATGATGGTAAACCAATAGCAAGCGCCGTTTGGCTTAGGCCGAACCCAGCAGCGATGGCGCCACCTGCCATTAAAAATCGTCGACGTTGATTCATGATTGAGTCCCTGCAGCTAATTGAGAAAATAGCGTTTGATAATCTTCTAGGTGCCAGTTATCTGTGATGAAACCATCCCGTACTCGATACATGTCAACAGCACGAAAATCGATTTTCTGCCCTTGGCCTTTTTGCTCACCAAAGACACCAGTAAAGCGGCCATTAAAACGCAGACGTACCACTGCACGATCGCCAACGACTAGCAAATGCTCAACTGAAACAGAGAGATCGGGGACCGCCGCCCTAAATGCCTTTGAGGCTTCGAGTGGCCCCGTGATTCCCTGTGCGCGGCCAGCGGGCAGAGTACGGTCGATAAAACCAGTCGCCAATGCGCCGTGGGCAAAACTTGCATCGCCCGTGTGCCAAAAACTGGCATATAACAAAGCGGCGCGGGCGATAGCTAGTGCCTGCGGTGATTCATCAGAAATCGTTTCCATTGCCGCCACTTTTGGCACTAATGTCGCTCGCACTTTAGCACTATCCTGTGTTGTTGCCCCTTGAGCGGCTAACGCATCCATGCTCAGACTTGCTAAGCTAAAACCCACAATAGCGATACCTATAAAGCCTGAAAACCATAGACTTAAGCTGAGCCAAGCGGGTAAGCGCTGAACATACAAAGTGTTAACCCGATCCATTATGCCACCTCATCGTCAGCGGATCGGATGACGGCTCTCAATGCTTCGTTGTGTGTAGGATAATCGGTATAACCCGCAGCACTACCGCCAAACAAGGGCCCTTTGTCGAATGCAGATAAAGGCAATTGATGCATTAAACGGTAAGGCAAATCAGGATTCGCAATAAAAGGTCGACCGAAGGCAACTAAGTCCGCATAACCGTTATCAATCACTTCATTGGCACGCGCCACATCATAGCGACCCGCAACAATAATGCTGCCCTTAAAGACTCTGCGCAGCTCGACTCTAAAGGATTCTGGCACCTGCGGCGCATCATCCCAATCCGCCTCAGAAAGATGTAAATATGCCACGCCCAATGCCGATAAATGCTTAGCCGCTAACAGAATAGTGTCTACAATTTCAGGACACGCCATATCTTTAAACGTCACGTAAGGGGCGAGGCGAACCCCGACTTTATTGGCACCAATTTTCGCACTCACGGCTTGGACAATTTCGAGTAAAAAACGAATGCGATTTTCCTGAGAACCGCCGTAGGCATCAGTTCTGTGGTTTGAATAGGTGCGTAAAAACTGGTCAATCAGATAACCATTGCCGCCGTGAATTTCGATGCCATCAAAACCCGCCACAACCGCATTCACTCCCGCCTGTGCAAAATCGGCCACAACGCGGTCGATATCCGCTTGCACCATAGCCTTAGGTTCTGAGCAATCCACCATTTGCCCTTCAGGATGCGCTTCATCCACAATCCATACTTTAGTGCCAACGGGCGCAATAGCTGATGGCGCAATCGGGGCATTACCCTGCTGAAAAATCGGGTGCGATACACGGCCAACATGCCAAATTTGATTGAAGATTTTACCACCAGCCAGATGCACCGCCGCTGTGACTTTTTTCCAGCCCTCAATTTGCTCAGCGGTATACACGCCCGGCGTAAATGAATAGCCTTGACTGTCATCGGAGATTTGTGTCGCTTCTGTGATGATTAACCCCGCCGAGGCGCGCTGGGCATAATATTGCGCCATCAGATCATTAGGAATATTACCTGGCTGCGTAGTACGCGCCCGAGTCATAGGGGCCATCACGATGCGATTGTTTAATGCCAGTGACGCTAATTTGTAAGACATGAATAGACTCATACACACTCCGAACCAGAAATTAAGATGAAACATCAGTGGTGCAATTGTGCATTAGTTAATCTATATTGATAATCAGGCTATTATTAAAATCATTTTCAAAAATAATTTGATATGTATCATTTAAACGATCTGCAATTAGCGCTGCGTATCGCAGCCTTAGAAAGTCTCTCGGCAGCCAGTAAAGAAATAGGCATGACGCCGGCAGCGGCAAGTGCCGCGCTGCAAAGATTAGAGAAAAAGCTAGGATGTCAGCTATTTGCTCGCTCGACGCGGCGCTTACAGCTCACAGAAGAAGGGCGGATCTTTCTCGATTCGGCGAAACCCGCACTGGCGATTCTCGAAACCGCCAGCGCCAATTTAGCCGAACACAGAGGTGAGCTTAAGGGCGAAGTACGCCTCGCGTTACCTTCGGATATTGGTCGCAGCCAGATCCGTGCTTGGCTCGATGAATTGATGGACAGCGCCCCAGAACTGACAGTGCAGCTGTATTTTGGCGATCATATGACAGACTTAATCGACCAAAATATCCATTTGGCTTTGCGCTATGGTCAACTTGACGACTCAAACCTTAAAAGGCGTCAGCTCGCCATGACCCCAAGGGTACTGGTCGCCTCACCCGCTTATCTGGCACAACACGGCACACCAAGCACGCTAAATGAACTTAGCCAACACGCAGTACTGATCTTAAATCGCGGCGGTGAGCCATGGCAAAAATGGAAGTTAAGTCATAACGGCGCACCCGTTGAAATCGAAGTCAGGGGCCAACGTTTCTGTAACGATGGCGCAGTGATCCGCGACTGGGCACTATCTGGTCGTGGGATTGCCTATAAGAGCTGGCTCGATGTGGCGCAAGATGTAACCGAAGGCAGACTCCACTTAGTGCTAGCCGATAAAATAGCCCCACCGATCCCACTGCAATTGGTATACCTACAAACCGATTATCCCAGCCATAAGATCCGTCGCACCATAGAGTTTTTAGTAGAAAAGCTCAGCCAGTTCTCCCAAAACTATCCACTGCCCTAAATTAAAAACGTCCAAAGTATCCTAATAGAAAACCATGATAAACAAGTGGTCATGTGAAGAAAATAACCACCATCAAGTCGTTGCTAGATGATAGAAAACTAAAAGTAAATATGCCTTATAGGTTTAATGTCGTTGAGATGATGTAGTACCTGTGTCAACCAAAATGTAAGGCCAGAATACTCGAAATCAACGTCACTAATAATGCAAAAGTAATGATAAAGCTAAAACGATATCAAGCAATTACCACCAAAGTTGTATAAAAACCACTACCCTGTCAAAGCAAATTCCTATAGCATCATTCACACCAATTAACATCGTCGTAGTAGCCAAGTCGAACAAGTGATTTATGTCTCGCAAACAACGCTACACATTAATACTCAGACGTTAAGTGAAAGCATTAATTCGAATATGGATAAGAAAGCGAAGAAAATATTATTCTCCACCTACTGGAAAAATGGATGGATAGACTCAAAAGATAGACTCTTATCTGATGGAGATTTTGAGTACGCAAAGTCACAAGGATTGATGTTTGATCCGATTTCGATTTCTCATGATGACTGCATAGATACCATTGCAAAAGTAGTAAAAACAATATCCGGAGCACAAATTGCTAAAGGTTTTTTAAGTAGCCTGACAACTCGCCGCTTAGACTTAAGATCTTCTTTATCATCCTATTCAATTGCCAAAAATATCCCGGAGCATAAATATACACCCGTTATATCCGGCACTTCATATTCCGACGGAAAACCAACTTCACACTCCTACACCTGCGGTGTATGCCGAGACAGCAAATACGGGATAAGGGGCAGTCACAACTATAACAACACAGATATAAACGTATTGAATTTCGAGCGTATCAAATGGGGTGGTGTCCGTCATGGCGATATTTTATATACATATTTTGACTTAAACCAATTTATAAATACGGATATCCCTGACCCAACTGATGAAGACTTAAATTGTTTCAAAGAAATATTAAGCACTATCGAAAGTTCGGAACCTACTGATTATCCAAGTGCCCTTGAAAAAAGATTGGCTAAGGTCGTAAAGTCCAGTAAAGCAGAAAGGCAGGTATTAATAGAGATTTTAGCCAGTATTGGAGTGTTACGACCAAGGAGCTACAATCGCCCTTCTAAAGGCAAAAATGACTGGGTGTTCGCTGAGTATTGGCGAGGTGAAGATAAATACTGCCATAAAACTGTCGATGAATATTTTGGTAAATATCTACAGTTATGAATGAAGTGGATCAGAGATCAAGCGATGGCTTTTCCCCCCAAAAACTAACCGCAAATAAGGCGCGGGAATGACTCGCTGTATCACAAAAGGTGCGTAATGCGTTTAGAATTAACTCTCAAGAACATGTTGGATAAAATTGAATCTTTAGATTGGAAGTTGGATGTATATATACCTTCTAATAAAGAAATTAATGACTCGATATTATGTCTTGTACTTGACGATGACACAGAAGAAG
The DNA here is from genome assembly GCF_025653905.1 of Shewanella sp. SM71. Lineage (NCBI taxonomy): Bacteria > Pseudomonadati > Pseudomonadota > Gammaproteobacteria > Alteromonadales > Shewanellaceae > Shewanella > Shewanella sp. SM71. Next base: position 45,982 of record NZ_JAKKRW010000028.1, on the reverse strand, counting down.
ATCGTGGTAGTGATGATGAACCAATTTACCCAACATCTATTGGTTATAAAAGCTTCTTAAGTATGTCAGATTTGCAAAGTATTAAGAGTAATTTGCTGCAACAAAATTCTGAAGCTGGGCTAAATGAATTAATTAGTGCAGCAAAATATTATTATGAAAATGATGCTTTTATTAATATTAACCGCTAACCAATAAAGGCTGTCGGATGCTCCGCTAATGCGCACATTAAGGGTTACTCATAAGTGTATAACCCTATCCCTTGGGAAGCACGACTGTCACCACACAGCCCTGTTGCCAAGGGAGTAACGCTTGCGTGGATTGCTGACAGTTTTCGATTTGAATGCTGCCGTGATGGCGGGTGACCACATCCTTACAGATGGCTAAGCCAAGCCCTAATCCCGCATCTTTGGTTGAGGCAAAAGATGCCATCAACTCACTCGCCTGCCCCTGTAGCCCTTCGCCATTATCAATAACTAACACTTTGATTTCATTTGGATGATAATAGATATCGATCCATAATTGGCGCACACGATTATCGCCGCAGGTTTCTAACGCATCTAAGCTATTTTTTACTAAATTGACCCACATTTGGCTTAAACCAACGCTATCGCCCATCAGTTCAAAGGGCTCACCCTGCACTCGCACATTCACTTGTACATTCGCGCGGTCTAGCTCGCGCCGCAACAGAGCTAAAGCTTCTTTCACCACTGGCACTATATCTAAAGGTTCGGTCTTGGCCTGACGCCGCTTGAGTAAACCGCGAATACGATGCACAACCGCTCCAGCGCGAATCGACTGCGCATTAATTTTACCCAGTACATCATAGAGTTCAGGATTATCTTGCCCAAGCCTTTCCAGTTGCAACATGGCGCCTTCGCTGTATTGGGTAATGGCGGCTATGGGTTGATTGAGTTCATGGGCAAGTCCTGCACCTATTTCCCCAAGAATCGCCGCACTTTGCAGTCGCTCAAGCTGCAGTGCCTTGTCCTTTAATTGGCGCTCAGTGCTGACTAAAAACTCACTTTTCTGGCGAAACTTATATTCAAGCCACAGGTGATAAATGGTGGAAATAATGAAAATTAACAACAGTGCGCCACCCCATTCTTTATTTTTTGCCATCCATTTGTATACGGTTTGATAAAGTGGTGGTGATGCTCCCTGTAGTTGTAATTCTTTAAATAACTCAATCACTTTTAACTGGCTTACGGGCGCAGTCCAGCCCAAAGTATCGGCGGTAATTGCTGCAATATGATCGGCAGGTAAATCGAATAAGGCGCGGGTAATCGCCATCGTCAGCTTAGGAGAAACCGTATCCGCCGCAGCGAATGACCAGTTTGGGTATAACTGAGTGCTCACCTCGCAATCATATCCTGCAGGCGTTGCAGGATGGATAACCCGATAATCGCCCTGATTAACAAGACCCGTTGCGATCATTTCCTCTAAGGTACAAAAAGGCGCTATTGCGGCGTCGGCACTGCCATCTCTGACTTGATAGATAAGCGGTTCTAACGGGAAACCGAGGAAGCGCACTTGCCCAAAAAACTGTTCGGGTAAAAAACCCATTTTATGCAGTAACCCCATGGCCGCTTGATACCCCCCCAAAGCTTGCGGATCACTGGCAACCACATTGCGCCCGCGCAAATCCTGCAAGGTGCGGATAGGGCTGTCGGCGCGGACAATAATGGTCGCACCTATGGTAAAAGTGCTGCCTTGATGCTTACGACTCTTCATTGTCGCAAGCCAAGACAGCGGGAAGTTGTTACTTAGATGCAGATATTGCCCAGGGTTAGTGACGATAAACTGCAAATCATGCTCAAGTAACTGACTACGCATGCCATTAAAATCCACAGGCACGACTTCAAAATGACTATTAGGCACTTGCTCACTGAGGTAATCCATCATAGGTTGCCAACGCTGCTTGGCCTGTAACACACCATGATTTGCCAGCACTCCGACTCTAAAATGGTTCACTTCTGTCGCTTCGTTGGCATAGGACGGATTAAGCCCAATGATACTCAGCAAGAATCCCATCAATATCGCTTTACACCAAGAGTCAATCGTCATCGCCTCTATTACCCACTCTTATATGCCATTGTCATGGAACGACTTTAGCTCGCAGATAAAAATCAAGCTGTGAAATGCCGCCAAACTCTGGTTTATGCCCAGAGGGAATCGGCTAATTTAGTGATGTATCTCCCAAGACCTAGGCTTAAAATTGAGCCCACTCTGCACCCAGCTTAAGCTGATAGCATGCTTACCGCCCCACAAGGAACACCATGTCGATAAAATTGCCACTCTATCTAGTCGATGACGATGAAGCGATTCTGGATTCACTGGGCTTTATGCTCGGACAATTTGGCTATCAAGTGCAAACCTTCAACAGCGGCCGCGACTTCCTTGAGCACTGTGCATTATCACAGGCGGGCTGCGTGATTTTAGATAGTCGAATGCCAGAAATCACCGGCCAAGAAGTGCAGCAAAAATTACTGGAAACCCACAGCCCGCTAGGCGTGATATTTCTCACTGGCCACGGTGATTTACCTATGGCGTTAAGCGCCTTTCGTAAGGGAGCCTGCGATTTTTTTCAAAAACCAGTATCGGGTAAAGCATTAGTACAAGCGATTGAAAAGGCACTGCGTGAAAGCCAAGCGGCCTTCGAGCAGCAAAGTCTGCAGCATAAGTTTGACCAACTGACCGAGCGCGAACAGCAAGTGTTAGCCCATGTGATCCAAGGCATGACTAACAAGCAAATATCGGAGGCGATGTTTTTATCCCTGCGCACGATTGAAGTACACCGCGCAAAAATCATGAAAAAGCTCGAAGTGAACAATATGGCAGAGCTAGTGCAACACTTAGGCAATCTGAATTCTGTCTTATAAGTCAATCACCCGTGGTCACTAAACAATCGTTAAGCCTTCTCGCCACGTATAAGGATTTAACCGTTAAACCCTTTTTACCCCGACCATTCAAGATACCGTAACTACACAGTTTTCATCCAGCCTGCGACAAGCTGTCGCAGTTTGCGCATTTGGCTTTGTGAAATATCGTATCAGCCCGCACAATCACACCATAGGTTCCTTCCTTTGTGCCCCGCAGGCGCTCAAGAAATCCACTGCTTTTTGAACCTCCACCCGAGGGTAACTATACCCTCGGGGATTTTTTTGCTTCCATCCGCGAATGCCTTCATCCAAAATAACAACTAAAGTAGAAATGGAACGATCCAATTCTAGTTCCGTCTGCAAAGCAGTTATATACTTTCCAACCGCCTCAAATAATATGAATCATGGAAGAGCGAATGTTCAAACCTTTAATATTACTTAGCTTTAGCGCCTTAGCCTTGACCAGTATGAGTGGCTGCGTTGGGCCACTTAATTCAAAATGTGATACAAATTCCCCCTACAGCAAACAAGAATGCAATGCAGCCGATGCCGCTGTTTATGTTGCAGCCGCCATATTGGAAGGCCCAGATAAAGGTCAAACGTGTAACGATATGTCAGGCAAAGCAAAACAAGACTGCCTCGCTCAGCAACAGGCACTGAAAGAATCACTAGAGAAACACGCTCGAAAATAGCATTAAGGAAGATGAATGAAAGCCTCCGTTTTTATTGCCACGACCCTCGATGGTTATATCGCAACGCCCAATGGGGATATCGACTTTTTAAACCAGCATCCCAGTACTAATCCCGATGAAGATTTTGGTTACCATGCTTTTATCAACACTATCGATGCGATTGTAATGGGACGAAAAAGCTTTGAAAAAGTCCTCTCCTTCGATTGTGATTGGCCCTATGTAAATATCCCAGTGTTTGTATTAAGTCGCAGCGGCGTAACAGTATCGTCGGCGTTAAGTGAGCACGTACAAGTGCTAAATGGCGATGCGGCAAGCATTAGCGAACAACTCAAAACCCGTGGCTTTAAGCATCTCTATATCGATGGCGGCCAAACAATCCAAGGCTTTTTAGCGGCAGGGCTAATTCAGGAACTCACGCTCACTCGCATCCCCACTTTACTGGGTAAAGGTATTCCACTCTTTGGCGACTTAGCTCAAGCGATTCAATTAATGCCAATTCACACGCAGCAATATGACAATGGCTACGTACAAACCCGCTATCGTGTTATAGACAAAACGGCTTTATAAGCCGTTTACATTCGGCAGATGGCATTGAAAGATGAAGGATGGCTTGCCATTTTGCTGCATAACCATGTAACGGCAATGTTAAACATCTAAATATTATCAATGGCTTACTGATTGCAAATCAAAGTTCCGTTAGAATATTGTCCTCTAACAAATAGGTGAGCAATATGAGTCGTTTGCAGTCATCGAAAGGTTTTACATTAATTGAGCTGGTTGTGGTCATTATCATCCTTGGGATCTTGGCCGTCGTCGCAGCACCACGGTTTTTAAACCTAGGCCAAGATGCTCACGATGCCAGAGCCAAAACCGCATTTGCGGCCTTTGCCTCTGGTGTTAAGCTTTATCACAGTTGCTGGCTTGCGGGCGGTCACTCAGGTTATACCCAAGATCTCGCCTGTTATGGTGATGGAAAACTCGACTCGACCACCACTGGATTTCCACTGGGAATAGAGACTGCAACCGCTGATGCCGGTGCTAAATTGCAGGGCGATTATTGTGGTCAGTTATGGCAAGGTCTTTTGGCTAATAATGAATTTGTCATTGCCGATCAATACTCTTGGCGCACAGTTCCCAATGTCGACATTGTTTACTGGTATGGTGCCGTCGACATTACCGATCCCAATGCTTACTGCATTTTCAACTATGTCTCGGACGATCGCAGCTTCGGCAGTGAAAACTGGGATCTTAAATACTATCCCTTCGATGGCCGCACTATTGTAGGTCGATCCACCCTTTCCCAATAAGCGCTTATTTTTATTGCTAAAGGAGCGCGAAAGATCGCAAACTCCTTTGGCATTTGCCGCGATTACTTGAATTATTGTCATCCATCCCCATATATATCCCATCATCCACCGCAACTTTTGCTGCGGGCCAGAAGAGGATTCATTGTGACCACTATCGTATCAGTACGCCGTAATAATCAAGTTGTCATCGCCGGCGATGGCCAAGTCTCCCTAGGCAATACCGTCATGAAAGGTAACGCCAAAAAAGTGCGTCGCTTATATCACAACAAGGTACTGGCAGGTTTTGCAGGCGGCACCGCCGATGCTTTCACCCTATTCGAGCGTTTCGAAGCCAAACTCGAAATGCACCAAGGCCATTTATTGCGCTCGGCCGTTGAGCTCGCCAAAGATTGGCGTACCGACCGTATGCTGCGTAAACTCGAAGCCCTGTTAGTCGTGGCCGATGCGGAAACCTCGCTGATCATCACAGGTAATGGTGATGTCGTTCAGCCAGAACACGACTTAGTTGCCATTGGTTCAGGCGGCAACTATGCCCAAGCGGCGGCCCTTGCACTATTGCAAAATACTGAGCTGTCAGCCTTAGAAATCGCCGAAAAATCCCTGACTATTGCTGCGGATATCTGCGTATTCACCAATCAATTCAAAACGATTGAAGAACTCAATTACTAAACAGCCCGTGAGGAATATTATGTCTGAAATGACCCCCCGTGAGATTGTCCACGAGCTGGATGCACACATTATTGGCCAACAAAAGGCCAAACGCTCTGTTGCTGTCGCCCTGCGCAACCGCTGGCGCCGGATGCAACTTGACGCGGATTTCCGTCAAGAAGTCACCCCAAAAAATATTCTGATGATTGGCCCAACGGGCGTTGGTAAAACTGAAATTGCCCGTCGTTTAGCCAAGCTGGCGAACGCGCCTTTTATCAAGGTCGAAGCGACTAAATACACAGAAGTGGGTTATGTCGGTAAGGAAGTCGAGCAAATAATCCGCGACTTGACCGATATCGCCATCAAGCTGACCCGTGAACAACAAATGGGCAAGTGTCGCCAACGCGCTGAAGAAAATGCCGAAGAGCGTATTCTCGATGCCCTGTTGCCTAAGCCGAAAAACGACTGGGAAAACACTGAAACCGATTACAACTCAAATACCCGTCAAGTCTTCCGCAAAAAGCTACGCGAAGGCCAATTAGACGATAAAGAAATCGATATCGATGTGGCCCAACCGCAAATTGGTGTTGAAATCATGTCGCCTCCAGGCATGGAAGAAATGACCAACCAGCTGCAAAGTCTGTTTAAAAACATGGGCCAAGCACCAGCAAAACGTCGCAAGATGAAGATCAAAGAAGCCTTTAAGCTATTGATCGAAGAAGAAGCAGCCAAACTGGTCAATCAAGAAGATTTAAAAGAACAAGCCATTGAAATGGTTGAGCAACACGGCATAGTGTTCCTCGACGAAATCGACAAAATCTGTAAGCGCGGCGAAACCTCAGGCCCAGACGTTTCCCGTGAAGGCGTGCAACGTGACTTACTACCCCTGATCGAAGGCTGCACAGTCACCACAAAACACGGCATGGTAAAAACCGACCACATACTGTTTATCGCCTCTGGTGCATTCCAGATGTCTAAACCGTCGGATTTAATTCCTGAATTACAAGGTCGTTTACCGATCCGTGTCGAGTTAGATGCGCTATCAGCCAATGATTTTAAACGCATTTTAACCGAGCCACACGCCTCGCTCACCGAGCAATATATCGCGCTGATGGGCACAGAAGGTGTGAAAGTTGAATTCAGCGAATCGGGTATCGACAGCATTGCGAAAGCCGCATGGCAAGTGAACGAGCGCACCGAAAACATCGGCGCCCGTCGTTTACACACAGTGATGGAAAGGCTGATGGAAGATATCTCCTACGAGGCATCGGAAAAATCGGGCTCCGCCTTTGTTATCGACGCCGACTATGTCAGTGCCCACTTAGACAACTTAGTCCAAGACGAAGATCTCAGCCGCTTTATCCTCTAGTACTAAACCGTTCACCGCCAAGCCCAAACGACTTGGCGGTAAACGACTCAAATGCAAAAGTGTGACTTAAACGAAAAAGCCTGACCAAGGCTCTCGCTTACCCTTTGTATCCTTGGCCGCGAGTGGTTACATTAGTCAGGTGTTATTTTAATGAGTAGTTATCCTATCCTTAGCATTTTCTTGGTAGCCAACCTATGACCACAGCAACGCCCAATGTCACCGATCTTAAACTGAAACGTAAATCGCGCATTCTAGAAATCAGTTTCGATAATGGTGAGCAATATCAGCTCAGCTGCGAGATGCTCAGAGTCTACTCGCCCTCGGCCGAAGTGCATGGTCACGGTAATCCAAAGCTGGTCACCCACAAGAAAAACGTCAACATCAGCGCCATAGAACCCGTCGGTAATTACGCAGTGAAAATCGTCTTCGATGACGGCCACGACACAGGTCTATTCTCGTGGAAAGTGCTCTACGATCTCGCCACCCACCAAGTGGATCTATGGGAAAAATACCTCGCCCGCCTACGCGCAGAAAAAGCCTCACGCGAACCGCTGATTGCGATGAATATAAAGTACAATTAGTACGTTATGTAAATAGACGCTTAATTGTGGGATGTAAACTCTAAAAACAGAGAATTTAACAATGGGTAGCTTGTGAAGCTGTAACTTCTCTTACTGACTTGAGTATCAAAGGAAAGACCATGTCGGAAAAAATCCCCTGCCAAGAATGTAACACCTTAATCCTTCCGAGTACCGCCGAGAAAAATGAGGGTTTATGCATGCCCTGCAAAAATGGCATACGTGCAAACCTCGAGCGTGCGAAGGAATACTACCAACAAGAGCGTGAACTCGATAAAACCTGTCCCTTTCGAGCCTTTTGGCGAGATCTTGTTGTAAAGGTACATAACAAAGATCAAGGTTTTTATACGCTTAGACCAGAGGAACAAAACTACTATGCGGTGAACTGCTTATCTGGCGAGGTCTATAATGGTGGATTTATTCAATATTTCGACAACTCTTCAGGTGAGCATTACGCCTTCGCTGAGCGTGGACTTATCCAAATGGGAGCAAGCCACTCGTTAAACTTATTGCACCAAGCAAAACAGGCCGTGTTTGGCGAAAAGCCAGTACCAATCGACAGAGATCGTCGTTTAGCCGCAACCGATAACCAAGACCTGTACAGCGTACTCGATAAGCTCGATGACGAGTTTTATAAAGATCTAGATGATCTCGATGCCAAGCTTGAAAACTACGCCCTTGATTACGGACTGGTAAATAACACTTAACTGGCGATTGTCGGTAATCACTTAAAGATAAAGGCTATCCTTGGCAGAAATAAGCATAATTGAGTCTATCTTGCTGACCCCATACCGCAGTCCAGCCATTCACATCACTCATGTAAGCGAAATAAATGGACTGCGTTTTAAGACAAACATCTTGAAATGGCGCTTTATTTTTATTAATAAAATGCGCCGACCTAACCAACACATCGGTACAAACGTCTTCATCTTCCACTAACCAAATAAAATCATCACGCCATTCATCCAATGCTATCGCCGCCTCTGGGGAATAGAGTCTCAACTTATCTTGAGCGAGTACCATTTGCTCGGGAGTCACAGAACATGAAACCGCCAACTTATCGAATACGCCTGAGCCGCCAGCCCAAAAAGACAAATCAAATTCCAACCTATCCTCTAGCGGCGTAAAACCCAATAAATTTTCGATAATCATCAAACTTTTAGCTAAATCGGCATCAGGCCTTTGGTAACGCTTTTCAATCCCATCATATTCCCGCATACAAACTAAGCTCCTGCTGCGTTAAGTGACGCATTAAAATTGAGTAACATACTATAAAATAATAACTTTTTGATCAATGTACCCAACGATTAAGACTATTACGCCAGTGACTCGCCGACTTTGATTTAAAAATGAGTTATCCCTAAGCGCTCGATGGCGCCATTTGCAGCATAAGGAAGCGCGAACACCGCGAGCACATGGTCAAGGATAATGGAATGAAAATTATCAGGCCTACCATTTTAAATCAGCAACTTCATCAAGTAAGGCCTGTGGTTTAAACCGTCCCTGCTAAAAGCGGCCTGTACAGTTATTTTCTTGATTTTCTTGATTTGCTTGTCTTGCTATTAGCTCATTCAAACATCGCACTCTTTTGAAAACTTAGGCATGAAATATCGCATAATCGGCTGCGGTAAATTGCAATTGAATGCTTTAATCGGTTGACCTCATGCGCCTCAACTAACTCTCCTTAAACGGATTTTTGTGTTAATTCATCGCCTTTAAACAACTTATGCCACTGCTCCAGCACTTCTCAGTCAGTCCAACGATTGGCACTGTCGATATCGGCTGGCAGCACCACATGCAGATAATTCGACATCACCGCAAAGGCTGCAACATCAATAGCAAAAACGGCTTCAAGTTCAAACAGTAGTGACTCAACCCAACTACAGCGATGGTCATAATTTTTCCCAGAATAGGCATCATCGCCACATAAAAAAGCACGCCGCACAACGCGGCTATAGCAATGGTAACAGGGAGTGTCTTCAAGGCTTATCTGAGTTCTGAGAGGACGCGGCATATAAACCTCCTTGTTTAATGTTTATAGTCGGAGGTTAACTACCACGCCATTTAAGCTGGGTGTCTTGAAAACAGCTTCTTTGTAGGCAACCTGAAAGTGCATTATATTGTTGCTCTAAAATGGATGGCCAGATTTATTATTAGCCCTGCATATGTGATAAAACAGTTAAACCTTCGCTGGAAACAAATCTTAGAAATGGAGTATTGTCAGTGACAACGAGAACGGAATTACTCAATAAATTAAGCGCCTTATCGACCGCCGATCCAGAGCACTGTCCGGTAGTGACATTAAATGAGTACTTTTTAGAAAACGAAGATGAAGAGTCTATCGCACCCAATAATTGGGGTTATGGTCGACCATCCATCAAAGAAATCTATCGTTGCTTGAAAGAAATCGAACATAGGTCAGATGTGCAAGGTGTTTATGTTGGGATGCACGATGAATGGTCCGAAGCACTTGAGGATGATGAGCTATGGCCTGCAGCTGAGAACATTCATATTCTTACCTGTGCGCCTCTGGCGGAAGTGGAAGAATGGATTGAAGGAATCGCAGCAGATGGAATGGGGACAGGCTGGCCCTATGGCGAACATCAACTATCCCCTAAGCCGTATGCTGGCTATCATGTCTATACAGTATATTGGGATTAGTGGTTAGCTATCTCACTGTTTATGTGAATTTTATTGCATCAGACAACCCCAAAACATCGGTCTAGGCCGATGTTTTTATATCTAAGGATACCCAATCTCATTTTTGTAATATAAAACGTGCTCCACCAGCCTTATTATATGAATTAGCTCGTGTTATTTAGACTCCCATTGTTAAATTTTAAAAATGGAGTGTTAGTACTCTTTTTAAATACTAACAAACAACACTAAAACTTCAGAAGTTCACCTTCACCTGCGAAGTTGCTGAAGGGCGTTGAAGAAAATCGCATGAGCGAGGCATGGATGCCGAGTTAGCTTTCGGATTCTTTATTTAATTAATAGGGATGTACCACCGTAAGCGTTAGCGATTTTGAATAAGCACGAAGCCCTGCTTATAAATAAAGAGTTAATGCATGTAACTTCGCTAGGGTGAGTGCTGCGAAACAGCGGTACAAACGAGAGCCAAGGATGACGAACTGGCAGTTAGACATGGACGTTGTTCGGCAAGGGCTCTTGATTGAGAATCAAGGGGTGAAGCCCCCGACTTTGACTTCGCTTTAAAAACTATCAAACCAAGTTTAGATAAACCTCCTTGTCGAAATCACGACAAATACCCTGCTTTGTGATCCTCACTGCAACCCAATTCGTAATGTCCGGCAATATCCCATCGCGAAATGCTTAACCGCGAAAGTCATTCAACGAGTCCTCTTAATGCAATTACAGCAATTCCATACAGTTAGACTAATTTTAGGTGATCAACTCAATGCCCAGCATTCTTGGTTTAACCGTGTTGATGATCAAGTGCTGTATGTGATTGCAGAATTGCACCAAGAAAACACTTATGTAACGCATCATGTGCAAAAAATATGTGCCTTCTTTGCGGTAATGGCGCAATTTGCCCAAGAGCTGCGGGCGCAAGGGCATCAAGTGCTCTATCTCACCCTTGATGACACCTTCAATAACACTCAGGGCTATAGCGATCTACTGGGGCTCATTCAACATCAGGTAACACAGGTTGGCGCGATCAAGTTTGAATACCAAAGGCCTGATGAATACCGCCTACTTGAGCAATTAAGTCAGCTTAAACTCAACACAGCCGTGGTGAACTGTGTCGATACAGAACACTTTATCTTGCCCTTTGACGAAATCGATGCGCAGTTCCCCGTCGGCAAACACATTATGATGGAGCACTTTTATCGCCGCATGCGTAAGCGTTACAACATCTTGATGCAAGACGAAAAGCCACTCGGCGGGCAGTGGAACTTTGATGCCAGCAACCGTCAAAAGCTTAAAACTCAGGATATAAAAGTCTTGCCAGCGCCATTGATGTTTAGCTTCGATGTAACTGAAATTCTCGCTAGGCTTGAGCGTCACCAAATCCCGACCATGGGTCGCATTGATGCACCATTGCTGTGGCCGATAAACCGTGCGCAAAGCCTCGAATTATTAGCGTATTTTTGTCAGGTTTGCTTGCCTTCCTTTGGCCGTTTTCAAGATGCCATGACAGCGCAACATCCTGCCAAGTGGAGCTTGTACCATAGTCGGCTATCATTCAGCCTTAACAGTAAATTAATCAGCCCGTTAGAAGTCATCAATGCGGCCATCGACAGTTATCAAACGAATGCTGAGATTGATATCGCTCAAGTCGAAGGATTTGTGCGGCAAATATTAAGTTGGCGAGAATATGTTCGCGGCATTTACTGGGCGAATATGCCGCAGTACGCCAGCACTAATGCGCTCGATGCCCATGGGGCGCTGCCCGATTATTTTTGGCATGGCAACACTAAAATGAACTGCATGCGACAAGCCTTATCTCAATCATTAGATTTTGCCTACGCCCATCATATTCAGCGCTTAATGGTGATCGGCAATTTCTGTTTATTAACCGAAATCGAGCCAAATCAAGTCGATGAGTGGTATTTAGGCGTGTATGTTGACGCCATCGAATGGGTTGAAATGCCCAACACCCGCGGCATGGCATTGTTTGCCGACGGCGGCATTGTCGGCACTAAACCCTACGCCGCCAGCGGCTCTTACATCAATAAAATGAGTGATTATTGCAGCGGGTGTCATTACAAGATAAAAGAGCGCAGCGGCAAACTCGCCTGTCCGTTCAATAGCTTTTATTGGCGCTTTATGGACAAACACCGCGCGCGATTATCGCAAAATCCTAGGATAGGCATGCTATACCAGACTTGGGACAAAATGGACGAGTCCGTAAGAAGCGCCATATTAGCCACAGCCGAGCACAACCTCGTTCATCTAAACCGTTTGTAGCGGAGTCATACTAAGCGTAACTCATTGATATAAAGAGTTTGATATAAATAATTTGATATAGATATTTGGATAGGGAGAGTTTGCTATGAAAGTACTTATCGTCGGCGGGAGTGGGGGTATTGGCAAAGCCATGATTAAGCGAATTCAAGAGTCATATCCCGACGCCACTGTGCACACCACCTACTGGCATCATCTTCCCCAAGACAGGCAGGAGAAAATCCAATGGCATGCATTAGATGTGACCAATGAAGCTGAGATTAGACAGCTAAGTGAACAACTCACTGAATTAGATTGGATTATTAACTGTGTCGGGATTTTACACAACCAAGATAAAGGGCCAGAAAAAAGCCTACAGTCACTGGATATCGACTTTTTCCAGCACAATTTAACGCTCAATACCCTGCCCAGTGTCATGCTGGCTAAACACTTCTGCCATGCCTTAAAACAAAGTAGCTCGGCAAGATTTGCCGTGATATCGGCGAGAGTCGGCAGCATTACCGATAATAGATTGGGTGGCTGGTACAGCTATCGCGCCTCAAAAGCTGCGCTGAATATGTTTCTCAAAACACTGTCGATTGAGTGGCAACGCACCATGAAACACGGCGTGGTGTTGTCTCTGCATCCGGGCACGACAGACACGCCATTATCTCAGTCATTTCAACAGAGTGTCCCCAAAGGCAAATTGTTTACACCTGAGTATGTCGCAAACTGCTTACTGCCCATCATTGCCAATGCTACACCCGCACAAACAGGGCGTTTTTTTGCCTACGATGGCACAGAGTTACCTTGGTGAAATAAGCTGAAGAGCAAGTCAAGCAGCGGCAACTCCGATGGAGTCTTTCTAAGTTAATAAATCAAAGCCGAGGGTTTCAACCCCTTGATAGGATGATGACCCCAACGCACACCCATGCTTAATCAAGCCTTTTTAAGAACACTGAAAAAATAAACAATTGAAATAAATCATTAAATTGTTTTAAAACACTCAAGTGCATCACCCTTCCGCTTGGCTAAATCGCTATTACCCAAAAGTCCTAATTCAGATTTAAAAGCATCTAAATGAACGTTGAAGATAGTTCCTTTGTACGATTGTTAACACTTTTACATTTAAATAACATCTAGGGTCGTGCGGTTATTCACGCTTTGCACAGAATAAAATTCTGAGAATTTCCGCCTGAGCAACAGCTCATTCTATTCGGCCATGGCAGAGGGATGCCGACGACCCTGTAGAAATCACAATAAAAAAACGCTCGCCCGAGCCAGTTAAGCTGTATGGCATTCCAACGTTATTTACAAAACGGAAAAAGGATTTCAAGCATGATGCTAAACAAAAAACTGTCGCTACTCTTCATTGCTGTGTCGGCCACTTTAGGCACATCCGCATTTGCTGCCGATGTTGTCGATGTCGGCACTCTTAGAAGCGCGTCGTCAAGCAATAACTTAGTGTCCCAGTTCAGCTTAGACGCAGGTAGCCAACTCAAAGTCGAGAAAAAACTCAACCTAGGTCAAGGCAAGCAAAAACAACGTTTACAACAATATTTCCATGGCGTACCGGTTTATGGTTTCTCTGTTGCAACGTCACAATCGAGCATGGGCTTTTACAGCGACATGTCTGGCCGCGTATTAAAAAATATTGAAAAGTCGGCTGATTTTGTCAAACCTACTTTAACGGCTAACAAAGCGTTAGATATTGCGATCCGTGGCAAGTCTGACAAAGCCGTTGCAGGCCTAAAAGCTGAAAATAAACAAGCAAAATTATGGCTTTACCTCGATGATGCCGCTAAAACTCGCCTCGTTTATGTGACTTCATTTGTAGTATATGGCGATGAGCCAAGCCGCCCATTCACTATGGTTGACGCGCACTCAGGTGAAGTGATTAAGCGTTGGGAAGGGATTAACCATGCTGCAACCGGCACAGGTCCAGGCGGTAACATTAAGACTGGCCAATACGAATACGGTACTGATTTTTCTAGCTTAGACGTTGAAGTGAGCGGTGACACTTGCACCATGAACTCACCTAACGTGAAAACCGTTAACCTAAACGGTGCCACATCAGGCGCAACAGCCTTCTCTTATACTTGTCCGCGAAACACAGTCAAAGAGATCAACGGTGCTTACTCGCCATTAAACGATGCGCACTACTTCGGCAACGTGATCTACAAGATGTATAGCGAGTGGTACAACACTGCACCGTTAACCTTTCAGTTAACGATGCGAGTTCACTACAGCAACAACTACGAAAACGCTTTCTGGGACGGCAGCGCTATGACCTTCGGTGATGGCGCAACAACCTTCCACCCATTAGTGAGCTTAGATGTCTCGGCACACGAAGTGAGCCACGGGTTCACTGAACAAAACTCAGGGCTGGTTTACGCAGATCAATCTGGCGGCATGAACGAAGCCTTCTCAGATATGGCGGGTGAAGCTGCTGAATTTTACATGCACGGCACAAACGACTGGTTAGTCGGCGCCGATATCTTTAAAGGCAGTGGTGCACTGCGCTACATGGCAGATCCAACCTTAGACGGTATCTCAATCGGTCATATCGACGATTACTATGATGGCATCGACGTGCACCACAGTTCAGGTGTATTCAATAAAGCTTTCTACACTTTAGCTAACTTACCAGGTTGGGATACGCGCAAAGCATTCCAAACATTCGTAGTCGCTAACCAATTATATTGGACGGCGGACAGCTTATTCTGGCAAGGCGCTTGTGGTGTAAAATCGGCCGCAACTGACTTAGGCTTAAGTGCTGACGATGTGGTTACTGCGTTTGCCGCTGTGGGTATCACCCCTTGTGAAACGCCACCACCACCGCCACCACCAGAAGCTACTGAGCTCGCCAACGGTGTTGCTGTGACAGGTTTAGCGGGTGCATCAGGTAGCAAAAAATACTACAAACTCGATGTCGCTAGCGGTGCAACTAACCTGAGCTTCAATATGTCAGGCGGCACAGGTGATGCGGACATGTATGTTAAATTTGGTCAAGCGCCGACGTCTAGCAGCTATGATTGTCGTCCATACAAGTCAGGTAATGCCGAAAGCTGTGCTATTGATCCAGCTCAAACGGGAACTTATTGGGTGATGGTCAGCGGCTATAGCAGTTACACAGGTGTGAGCCTAGTGGGTGCTTATGATGGCGATGACACTCCAAACCAAGCTCCAACCGCAGGCTTTACTGCAAGCTTTGCTAACGGTAACGGCAGCTTCACAAGCACCAGTACTGACAGCGATGGCGACCTGACATCATGGAACTGGGATTTTGGTGATGGTACAAATGCCGCAGGTGCGAGTGTCAATCATCAGTATGCCCAGTCAGGCAGCTACACAGTCACACTGACTGTAACTGACAACGATGGCGCAACAGCAAGCACTTCGGCAGAATTTGCGGTTGAAGTCCCTGAAGTCGCATTAGAAATGGTAGTAAAAAATGCGAATAAATCTCGTCGCGGTAGCATACGTGTTGCACTCGAATGGGATGGTCACAACGCTGATGAGTACACTATCTTCCGTAACGGTGTTGCGGTGGGTACTTCAAGCAGCTCATCGTTTATTGACCGTTTCACCGACCTAGCTGGCGCAAGCTTCACCTATAAAGTATGTGAAACTAACGGCCCTTGCTCAAACGAAGAAACCGTTAATTTTTAATCGCATAACCTAATCGTGCAATGGCGCTAGCGTAAAATCCTAGCGCTAATTCATCGATTCACTTCTCGTTTTCTTGTTAATGCCACTCGACCCTTTTGAGTGGCATTTTTTATGGTCAAACGGCTCAGCCTCAGCACCTCATAAGGTTTGCCTTAAGCTGTTGCCCCTTGCCCACACGTGGATGAATCGTTACTTCACATGTCCACTTTCACCCACAGGTTTCTTCAGCAATTTACGTTGCAACGTCCGGCGATGCATTCCCAATTGGCGAGCCGTGGCGGACACATTGCCTTGGTTAGCATTGAGCACTTGCTGAATATGCTCCCACTCCAAACGCTTAGGATTCAGTGGCGAATCGTCGACTTCATCTTCTTGAAGAGTATGGGAATGCCCATCCATTTCCAGTGCGACGAGCAAGGTTTGGGTATCCACAGGTTTAGCTAAATAATTATCGGCGCCGAGACGAATCGCTTCCACCGCAGTGGCGATACTGGCATAACCTGTGAGTAACACCATAGTCACCTTGGGCAGCAGATGACGCAGCGGCACAATTAACCCTAGGCCATTGGCTTCGGCAAGCTTCATATCTAAAAGAATATGGCTAGGACGAAACTCCCGCGCCACCAGCAGCGCATCACTGGCATCATGGGTTAATCGGCATTCAAAGCCATGGCGTGTTAATCGGCGGCCTAAAATACTCGCAAGGGAAAGGTCATCCTCTACAATCAACAAACGTTTCATGAACTTACCTCGTCACTAGCCTTAGTCTTGTGCGATACAGACGGCGCCAGCTCCCTTAAAATAGTGAAACGAATTTGTGCCACAGTGCCACCTTGGGGATGATTAGCCAAAATCAACTCTGCACCCAAACGCTCTAAACTGGCATGACTGAGTAGCAAAGCAACCCCTAAACCCTTGGGACTTTCTATGAGTAAGGTGCCCAACTGTGGCAATAAATCGGGCGCGATACCAGTGCCATAATCGCGGATCTGCAAGTAGATCTGCTCTTCGTTTGGCGCTATATCTAAACTGATATCCACCTGCGGCGCACCTATGGTTTCGGCGCTAGCGCGGGCAGCATTTTCAATCAAGGCCATGATGGCTGGCGTTAAACTCATATCAGTCAGAATACTTTGCTCTGCCAGTTGTTCAGGCATACAAGTGATCAACCAATTAAGTTCAGTTTGCGGCATTAACAACAAGGTTTTTTGCTTTAAACTGTCCACCAGCTCAATGATCTTTAGTGGGCGCTGGCGGCGATCGCGGATCGACTCCGTCGCTAATCTCAGCTCGGCAAGCGTATGTTCACAGCGACCTAACGCAGTTTCCATCTCGACAATCGTTATCGAGGTATCGCTCATGTCTTCTTTTACTTCATCGAGTAATAACCTCAGACTCGAGAGCGGCGTGGCCAATTGATGCGCCATCTGCGCCGATACTGTACCTAGGGCTAAGAGTTGCTCCTGACGCAATTGCCCTTCGCGCATATAAGCTAACTGCGCATCTTGGCGGCGCATACGCTTAGTGATTAACGCTACGCTGGTTGTCATCACCAAAGCTGAAATCACAAAGTTGAACCACATGCCTAAATAGTGGGAACTCATGTCCATACCGTGGTGCTGCATGGGGGATTCGGGCACAGTAAAGATCATCAGGCTGTAGGCAAAGGTTGAAATAGCCGTCAGTGCCCAAGGCGCCCAGATTGGCAAAGTCACAGCCGCAAGTGCAATCGGCAACAGTAATAACGAGATAAACGCATTGGTCGCGCCGCCGGAAAAGTGCAACCAAGATATCCAAAATAGCGTGTCTAAGCTGAGCGCAATAAAGAGGCCGCGCTCCTTAGCAAATAAGGGTTTACGTAGCGCCAATGTGAGCGAAAGGTATAACACCTCCAGCACTAACACATGCACTAACGGCTCCATTTGCAGGCTAAGGCCAAAAGTATCGGCGGCAAACGTGGTTAAGCCTATTTGCAGCAACAAACCTAAGGTTCGCAGTAATGCGACTTGGTCGGCAGCCTGTAGACTGGTCCCTAAGATCTTAGCCATGGCGATTCCTACAGAGTGAGTCCGAGCGTGGCAAGTGCACCACTCGATTGTGTTAATGCTTGGCGCACGCCAGTGGCAAAATTGATTTCAGAACAAATCCCCAGCGCAGATAAACGCGCACAACTCAAGCTACAGTCTCTTGGCCGCTTGGCATTATCTGTCGGCGTAGACTCAGGCGTTAAGTGCGCGGTACTGAGTTGGAGAATATCCCCTAAGGTCAACAACATCTGATACTTAGTCATAGTCTCTGCGGCGCTAAAATGATAAATCCCCTGCACGGTAGAATGTTCAATATGCTGTGCAATCATCTTGTCTATGGCTTGGGCAATATCGGTGGTCGAGGTTGGACTGCGTATCGCCCAATGATCAACACCCTGGGCGCGACGCTCAATCAATTGGTTAACCAGCACTAGCACAGCAGATTCACTCAGTTTTTCTACTTGGCCATAAAGGATTGGCAAGCGTAGCACAGCAAAATCAGCGCTAGTGTCTAGCACGATTTCTTCGCCCTTTAGCTTAGATTCACCATAAAAATTAACCGGATGAGTGACTGCATCTTCAGCGTACTTAGGTTGAGTGCCATCGAACACATAGTCAGTGGAAATATAAATAAGCCAAGCATTATTGGCCTTAGCTGCCATAGCTAAGGCTTGGCTGGCGGTTAAGTTAAGCGCCAATGCCGCCTGCGGATTTTGCTCGGAAACATCGGGGCGACGCTCGGCGGCGCAGTGCACTATCACTTGCGGTTGCTCGCGGGCGATAAATGCCTCGACATCCAAAGGGGCGGTAAGATCGAGTTTATGCACTCGTTCACTTGCGCGGCTAAAACCCGTGGCGATGATCTCATGTCCTGTTAATTCAAGCTGTTTTACGACAGCTCTGCCGAGTAGCCCTGTTGCCCCCGTGACCATAATCTTAGCCATATCGCCCCATTCAGTTTCAACGCATATTTATGGCTAACAATTCTAAAAGCTTTTCATATTCAACGCACTTGTTTACTCTTCTAAACCAAACTTACTTAGGGTTAACTCATGCAAGATTAACCCAAATACCCATAGGCAGAATTTGAGTACGACACTTCCTCTGATATTAGCTGGCCCCATGCTACGCCACTGCGATGCCTCACACTTTACCCTGTGGTTTGTAAGTCGTGAGCCATTAACTGAACTTAAGCTGCGTCTTGGTGAGCAAGAGTACCTGTTGCAGGATGCCGATTTACACTATGTGCCACTCGGGCAACATGCCCATCAATATCTAATAATACTGTCGCGCCCAGAGTTGCTCGCGCCCAATATCGTCACACCTTACCAAGTGTCTGCCGCTCAGCATGGTGATATTTTTGCCACGATAAGCCAGCTAAACTACGGCGATGCGTCGACGCCAAGTGTACGTTTTACCCCTGAATTAACCCAAGTATTCCACGGTTCCTGCCGCAATCCGCATCACCACAGTGACGATGCACTGGTCGCCGCCGATACCCATTTAGCCAAGATAATCAACAGTGGTGCGGAGGATGATCGCCCTGCACTTATCATAATGAGTGGTGATCAGGTCTATATTGATGATGTTGCGGGACCTATGTTAAGCGCCATAGGGCAAGTCATCGATTTGCTTGGTCTTAAACATGAGCAATTTGAAGGCGCGAGCATCACTACTAGTGAAGACATTCATTATCAACCCGCATATTTGTATCAACGGCATAAAAACCTGTTGCCTCATACCCAATATCCGGCCAAAACCGCGCTTTGGCGTTGGTATCGCAATCACCCCATTTTTACCTCCTCCATCGCCGTAAATCATTTAGTCAGCCTAAATGAAATCATCGCCCTGTATTTACTCACTTGGTCACCTGAACTGTGGGAATTAGTGAATATCTCGAAGGATGTCGACGGCTTATCACCCGCCAATACCGCCCGCTGGCAAAATGAGTGGCAACACTTGCTTGGCTTTAAAGCTGGGCTGGGGCAAGTCAGGCGCTTTATGGCGCACATTCCCGTTTATATGATGTTTGATGACCACGACGTCACCGATGATTGGAACCTGACTGCTAAATGGGAACAAGCGGCCTACGAACACGCATTTTCGAAACGCATTATTGGCAATGCCTTAATCGGCTACACCTTATTCCAAGGACTTGGCAACGCGCCTGATAAATTTGCCGCCGATATCCGCCCGCTGCTCGATGCGTTTTTTGCGCGACAAGAAAGCGAAAGTCAGGATCTGCTCATCGATGAATTACTTAAATTTGAGCAGTGGCATTACACCTTAGAGTCCTCGCCCAAACTGGTCGTGCTCGACACGCGTACCCGCCGCTGGCGCAGTGAATCTAATCTTGCAAAACCTTCCGGCTTGATGGATTGGGAGGCGTTAATGGATTTGCAGCAAGAGTTACTCGGCCAGTCGAAGGTCATTATCGTCTCTCCTGCACCCATGTTTGGGGTTAAGTTGATTGAAGCTGTTCAGCGTACAGCCACTCTGATCGGCGGTTCCCTGTTAGTCGACGCCGAAAACTGGATGGCCCACCCGGGCGCCGCCAATGCACTGCTAAGTATTTTTATGCACCGTAAAACCCCAGAGGAGTTTGTGATCCTCTCCGGCGATGTGCATTACTCCTTTAGTTACGACATCAGTATTCGTTTTAGACGCAGTAGTCCTAACATCTACCAAATCACCTGCAGCGGTATTAAAAATCACTTCCCTGAGAAGCTGTTACCGATTTTCGATAAACTCAATGGCTGGTTTTATGGCCACTTTTCACCACTTAACTTACTGACAAAACGTAAACGTATGTTGCTGCGCGGCAGGCGACCAAATGGTGAGCCGAGTAAACGTCTAGTGAATAAAAGCGGAATAGGTATGTTGGAATTAGCAGATGATGGTGCACCAACAAAAATTGCGGTTTTACATGGCGATATGAGCGAAACCCTGTTCGAACCACCCAAACAGGAGTAACAGATTAAACGGGTTTATTATGTTTAACCGTTTCAGGCTGAGTGGCACCAGAGCCAGAATCCATCAAGGGCGTATTTTTGGATAGCGCCTCATCGGTTTTGGCAGGTTTTGGCTGAGCCTGATTAAAAATCAGTGCTTCTGGCTGCGACTTATTCGACGGTTTTTCATGCGCCATTTGATCCCAAATGATCTTAGGGCTTTGATCCCGCTCGGCATCGACTTCTGCTGTCGATGTGCCAGACGAACTCGGTTTCTTCGGTTCAATCACCGCACTCGCCTTACGGATTTCGGCGGCAATGTCATTCAGATAAGGCTGCTTAGTCCAGTCACCAAAATACATGGCCCCCACTAATACTGCAGCGCAAAGCAAGATAGAGAAGATCGCAGATTTGGTCATAATGGACTTCCTTTAAACAATCGTAATATGGCTCCCTATGGCAGAGACTCAGATACTGCAGATTGTATTCATACCATCACAGGGCCAAGCACACAATTGCACCCGATTATTTCCTTTAAACAGACTGGAAATAATGCTTTCCGCTGACTAAAACTCAAAACCTTGACATTGCACGTCGTGATGGATCCCGCTCACTGGGTCAATAAAACGTAACCGCTGCGCCATCAACTTAAGAGGCGTCGCAAAGTTATCCGGCCCTTTGGGTAATAAGCTTGGATAAAATCTGTCGTTTAACAATGGCATACCTAAGCTTTGCATATGCACACGAAGTTGGTGGGTTTTACCGGTAATCGGGCTCAGGTGGAACAAACCAAGATCGCCTTTTACCGCCACTAAACTGATTTCGGAATGGGTATTTGCCTCGCCTTCAACGATTTTCATGGTAAAGCTCGGGTCGCTCGGCTGCATGCGGTTTGTAACAGTCCTGTGCAATGGCAAAGTTAAGCAGCCCTGTTGATATTGTTCAATAATCTCAGGAGTCAACTTGGCAATCGCTTGATAGTCTTTACGAATCGCATCGTCGATAAAGAGTTGATGATAGAGCGCGCGGGTTTCAGGCGCGACAGTCATCAGGATCACTCCAGCGGTTTCACGATCAAGCCTATGAGCGGGCGCGATAGTATCAATGCCAGTACGCAATCTTAGTCTATGCACCAAACATTCGTTCACATAGTTGCCACTTGGCGTCACAGGCAAAAAGTGCGGCTTGTAGGCCAAAATGACATTGTCATCTTGGAATAGGATCTGTTCTTCGAAGGGGATTTTCGCTTCCACCGGCACTTCACGGTAGTAATACACCCGTGCCGCAGGGCGATATTCAGTGTCCAAGGCGATCAAACTGCCATCCCGCCAATGCACTTTTCCATCGAGGATCCGCTGACGCCATACATCTTCACCTATACGGGCAAAATGTTGTGCAAGAAAGGCAAACACTGTGGGTTTATCTGTGACATTCACAGGAAGCACTATGTAAGAAGGTTGGGCGGCGCGGGCAGATGCAGTCATATCACAAAAAAAGCGGCTATAGAAAGCCGCTATTCTAGCCTTTTTGTGGTTTTTCAGTCCACATGGGACTTGATGAGTTGCAGCACGAAGTCCAAGGTTTTGTGGCAATCTGGCTGATTCACTAATACTAATTTATCTTTGTTATACATAGGCAAAACCTCGAGCCAGCGTTGGCTCACCCAAGCGGCGTCTTCCAAATGCACTTGAGAATAGAGCTCAAACAGATCGGGATTCACTTCATAAAATTGCTCTAATGCGGCGCTTATCAACTCAAATTCACCTTTAATCGGCTCTTCTTGCCAGTTACGGCAAGGTAAAGTACGCGCCATCCACAGCTTATCTTTGGCCTGCGCCGCTGAGAGGATGCTGACGCGTTGACGCCCTTCGAGCACTATGCTGAGTGAATCATCTTCTAGCTGATTAAAATCGATAATGTCACATTGGGTGGCTGTGGGATAACAGGGCGGACTACCACTGGGTCTAATGGTGGCAAAGGCGAGCACATACTTTCCCTTGAATACATCGGCCACCATGCGCAGATGACCGGGGTCAACCACGCGAACCTCCACCCGTCCCTGTGGCAGTAACAAGGCATCGCGCATGAGTAACGCCATTTCTCGTGTTTGCATAGCAACCTCCTGCCCCAAATAGAAGGAAACGAACTCAATGCATTCGTATTTCCTATTATTGTAGAGTGTAGCAGGTGAAAGAATTTCCTTCCTAAAGCCGCTGAGCGCACAAAGAAATTTGCGACCCCGCTATTTTGAATCAGGGCATTTCGACCACGTCATGTCAAACCCAGTTTTCGAGACCAAATCACTTCAACCTAGAAGTGCTCTAGCCGATCCAGCACATTTCCCCTCGCAACAACCGAGGCAAACTCCTCTGCAAGACGTTCACTCAAAGCCACAGACGTACGCCAATATTGCATCCGCTGCGCCGTGTCCAGTTGCTTAAAATCTTCACGGTCGGGGATTTTGCCAAAGGGCAATGAAGCGACAAATTCGGCCGATGGCGCCAACACTAGCGCATTGTGATAATTAGCGCGACCTTGGCGCCACTTCAAGGATTTATCGAACCATCCTGGGCTGATGGTCGGATAAAAATGCGGATACAACGTCAGCCCCTTAGCACGGGATAAAGGCAAATCAAAATGATAGTCGGTAATGCCGCCATCGTAATACTGCCCATCGGCAACGCCTTCAATTTGGGACACAGGGGCCAGCAACAAAGGAATCGACCCCGTTGCTAACATCACAGCATCGACATTAGCCTCGGTTAATTCGACCTGCTGACTGGGTAAATCGTTGAGTTGCAAAAAGGGAGATGCTGCAGCTTGTTGGCTAAAGACCACACGCTCAAAATGCCAACCTAAACTCCGACGGCTCACTAAGTTGGTCGCCGCCGTCATCGCCAGCCCCGCCGCAAGCGGAAGCTTTGCCGTTAAACGATTTAAATGTTTAGCTCGGCACACGACGAAATGACTGTGAATATGAGCGTTATTAACGATTTCCCTGCCACCGTTTGCCCCTAAAATGCCCTGCACTACGCCTTTAACTTGCGCACTGACTTCCTGCGGTGTCGGCATATTGTCGTAACGCTGACCAATATAAAAATCCTCTAAGCGGCCATAGGCTATGAGGGGATCTTGCTGCGCCAAACACGCTAAACGCCAAGCCCCAGAGGAAGCGCCTAATGTATATAAAGGCGTTTGCCTGTCTTTGAAAAATTCAGCAAACAAATACTTATCTAGCCCTGCGATACCAAGCCACTTAGGTCCACCAGAGGCGGCAAGCAACTGGGTAAAATGCTCAGTTTTAAGGCCTTGTTCTACCAAGGTGTTAAATGCAGTTGGTCCTGCAAGAAATCGTAACGCTGACAATTCTATGTACCTTAAAACCAATGCCATTAGAGCAAAATAAAATAGTAAACCACGAAGGTATACGTCAATAAACAATTCATATCATCGAGTTAACTCAGTCGTATTGTGCATGCGGCAACTTGTCTTGTGCCGTATGAAGCCTCAAAAGCACGCAGACCGATAGTGAGGTTTTCATCAATATATTCAACTGCATTTTAAATATTATTTAGAACACTAGGCTCTGAGTTAGCATATTTACGTCTTAATGTAACAATTGTTACAGTGATAACCTTCTCGGCATCAGATTGTTATTTTATATTTAATCTGCACACCTAAGTTCGAGTATTGGGTCACAAACATCATTGAGAGGTTTTTATGCGTCTAGCCGTTATCGCATTGGCAGTGTCATCCACACTGGTTATTCCAGCAATCCAAGCCGAAGAGCAACAAACCGGCTTCGAAAAAATCGAGATCATAGGCTCACGCATAGCACTACGCACGGCAACTGACAGTGTTGCCCCGGTCGATATCATCACAGCCGAACAACTCGAATCAACAGGTATGACGGAAACCGCGAAAGCGCTGCAATTTGCGGCGCCAAGCTATAGCTTTCCATTCTCCTCGGTGACTGACGGTTCAGATGCGGTGCGCCCCGCGAGCTTACGCGGCCTGTCGCCAGACCACACCTTAGTACTCGTAAATGGCAAGCGTCGCCATGGTTCTGCTCTAGTACATTTAAGCGGCACTATGGGAAAAGGCTCCTCTAACGTCGATTTAAATGCGATTCCAATGACAGCGATAAAACGCATTGAAATTCTCCGAGATGGAGCCTCGGCACAATACGGTTCAGATGCGATTGCTGGCGTGATTAACGTGGTACTCAAGGACAGCGATCAAGGGGGAAGCGTCTCGGCGCAAGCCGGACAAACCTACCAAGGTGACGGTGAGCAATGGCGTGTAGGCGTTAACCATGGGATCAGTTTAAGCAATGATGGCTTTGTGAATCTCGCCCTCGAAGCGCATCACAAAGACAGCACAAACCGCGCAGGGTTAGATCCACGGCAGCAATACCCTAAGTTAGCAGATGGCTCAGCAGATCCGCGCGAAGCGACATTTAACCGTAAGAGCCACCACGTTGGTGATGCCGAATATGATAATGTCGGTTTGTTTATCAATGCGGCTCAGCCTATATCTACCGACGGAAAACTATATGCCTTTGGTGGTATTAGCCAACGTGAAACTAAATCGGGTGCTTTTTACCGTTTAGCTCTCGATGCCCGTAACTTACCCGAAGTGTATCCCGACGGTTTTTTACCACAAATTAACCCCAAAATTATCGATTCGTCTCTTACCCTAGGCTATGAATTCAACCTGAGTGACTGGGATATTGATACCTCAGTGGGATATGGTAAAAATTCATTTAACTATAATATCGTCAATACCTTAAATGCTTCCTTAGGCCCAGAAACTCCTACCGAGTTCGACGCAGGAACGTTATCGACCCGTGAAGCCAATATCAATTTGGATATTTCCCGTTATTTTGCCTTTATAAACGATTCTGAAATTCTGTTTGCGACCGGTGTTTCATGGCGCCAAAACGGCTATGAAATTGAAGCCGGAGAAGAAGATTCGTATATCAATGGTGGCTATAATGGCAAAGCAGCGGGTAGCCAAGGTTTCACCGGTTTTACCCCTGAGTCTGAGGTTGATGAAACGCGCGATAACACAGGCATTTATGCCGAACTTGAAAACCAATTAACCAACGAGTTTTACTGGGCGGCAGCGCTACGCTACGAAAACTACTCTGACTTTGGCGGCAACACGAGCTGGAAACTCGCGGGTCGTTACGATTTTACCGACAACTTAGCCCTGCGTGGCACTATCAATACAGGCTTTAGAGCGCCGAGCGTACAACAGCTGTACTTCAGCAATATCTCGACGTTATTTAATCCCGATCCAGTGACGGGGCAACTGGTTCCTATTGAATCAGGTACTTTCAACACCTTATCACCAGTAACAAAGGCACTTGGGATTAACGAGCTAGAACCTGAAATATCTCAATCATTTAGTCTCGGTCTTGTTTATACCAATAACACTGGCCTCGCGGTAACGCTCGATACTTACCAAATAGAGATTGATGACCGCATCATTTTATCTGGCGCTCTAAGACCTGCTGATAGCCCCGCGGTTGCGACCGCACTAGCAGGTACCAATGCTGATTCAGCACGCTTCTTCGTCAATGCCGTCGATAGCCGAACTCGCGGAGTCGATCTTGTTGTTAGCCAAGACTTTGATATTGGCACTTGGGGCGATTTACGGGCGAACTTAGCCTATGCCTATAATAAAACAGAGATCCAAGACATCAATCTACCCTCTATTTTAGGCGGATTAGACAAGAAACTCTTTGATAGTATAGAAAGAACCCGCATGACGTCTGCTACGCCGCATAACACGGGTAGCATTGGGCTGACCCATGAACTCGGGGATTTTAAAACCAATATCCGCTTAAACTACTTTGGTGACTACAGTGAAGGTTATTCAACGGGTGATGTGAACTATAGCGATCAGTGGGTGATGGATCTGTCGGTAAGATACGCCGCCACTGATGCGCTAAGCTTTACCGCTGGGGTGCAAAACTTGTTTGATGTGTATCCAGAAAAACGACCAGATAACAATAACTTCAATGGAATTTTTGTATACCCATTAACCAATACCCCCTTTGGCTTTAATGGTGGCTACTACTTTTTAGAAGCCAAATACACTTACTAAACTCGTTTTAGCTAAGTTTAATAATACTTGATGTAGAAACAGGTCATTCAATGGCCTGTTTTTTATGCCGACATGTTTAGACCTGCTTCCAATCGACAAAGCTTATGTCCTAACTGTGATGATCAGATTATAATCTTTACCATTCGCCCATTTCACTTCCGCCATGTCGAGTAACCGATGATCGTCGATACCTTAAAAAACCGCCATATTTATCAATCCTTAAGCCCTCGGCTTGCGACTGCATTAGAACATCTAGCGACGACCGACTTTAGTCAGCTACCCGTAGGCAATTATCCCCTCGATGGCGATAATATTTTTGTGATAGTCAACGACTACCACACTAAGCATAAATCGACAGAACCCTTTGAAGTTCATCAAAAATATATCGATGTGCAATATGTTTTCAGCGGTGAAGAAGAGTTTGGTTACTTGCCACTAGCGGAGCAAACACCCTCGAAACCCTATTTTGAAAAACACGATTACGCCGAGTTTGATTACGAGGCAACCCAAGCCAATGCCTCTTATATCAAACTCAAAGCAGGCATGTTTGCGTTATTTTTCCCCGGTGACATGCATATGCCCGGCACAGGCGATATCGCCACGGCGGTGCGTAAAGTCGTGATAAAAGTGAAGATCTAAACCTTAAGCCATCTTTGCCGAACCTGAGCGTTCGATTTTTAGAGAAATAGCAACTGAAGAGCGCAGTGATATGCGCTTTGGCTATTTCCGATTAAAGCCAAATATTGCTAAAATTGTCACAAATTTAAAGGAGAGTCCCTGAAATGCCCATTTACGTTGTCGGTCACAAGATCCCCGATTCAGATTCAATCTGCGGTGCTATCGCGTTAGCCTATTTAAAAAACCAAATCGGTGAAGAAGCCATTGCCGCACGTTTAGGTGAATTGTCACCCGAAACCGCTTTTATTCTGGAACGTTTCGGCTTCGAAGCACCGGAATACAAAACCAGCTACGCTGGCGAGCAAGTGTATATCGTTGACCATTCAGAACTGACTCAAGCACCGGATGATATCGCCCAAGCGACTATCATCGGGATTGTCGATCACCACAAGCTAGGCGATCTCACCACAGATACACCGCTAGAATGCTGGATCCGCCCAGTGGGTTGCAGCAACACAGTGATCAAGATGATGTTCGACTTTTACCAAGTCGCTATCCCTAAAAATATCGCTGGCATCATGATGTGCGCCATTCTGAGCGATACCGTGATTTTCAAATCACCGACTTGCACCACTGCAGACATTCGCTGCGTTGAAGCATTAGCTGAGATCGCCGGCGTTGAAGATTTCAAAGAACTGGGCATGGAAATGTTCAAAGTGAAATCCGCCGTACAAGGCACACCAGCACGCGACTTAGTAATGCGTGACTTTAAAGACTTCAACATGAACGGTAACTTGGTCGGTATCGGCCAGTTAGAAGTGATCGACCTGTCAGTATTTGACGATATCAAGGCCGAGCTAGAAGCCGATATCAAAGCGCTCAAAGTGGAAGGTAACCGCCACAGCGTTTTATTGCTGCTGACTGACATCATGAAAGAAGGTTCAGAGTTGTTGATTGTGTCTGACGATGCGGAGCTGACCCAACGTGCCTATGGTAAAGATACCGTTGATGGCAAAGTGTGGTTAGACGGCGTATTAAGCCGTAAGAAACAAGTTGTACCACAGCTACAAGCAGCATTCGCCTAGACATAATATCGTCGCCGAATCGCAACAGTAATAGCGTATTAAGGCCGAACTCAGTTCGGCCTTTTATATTTTTAAGACAAAATTGATATCCTCAGTGCCTTAGCCCTGCTAATCACTGCAAATGAAAACGGGCATGAAACTTTGCTCATAAATCTATCCAACCAGAGAAGTTGGCGAGTATGATGACCCTATCGTCACATTGATTTGATCACTTTCATCTATGCCAGAAGCGCTACAACATATCATCACAGAACTCACGCCTTGGCTGCAGCAATATGGTTATGTTCTGCTATTTGTCGCGATTGCTGTCGAGGGTTTTGGCATTCCGGCGCCAGGACAATCCTTATTAATTGTCGCCAGTTTATTAGCCGCTACAGGGCAAATGTCACTGCCATTGGTATTAATCGTCGCTGCTTGCGGAGCACTCTGCGGTAACTGTTTAGGATATTTTATCGGCTGGCGCTTTGGCGACGTATTACTCAAAAAAGGGTGGATAAAGCCGCCATTGGAAAATAAAATCCACAGCGTTATCGGTCAATATGGCATTGCCGCTTTAGTGCTGAGTCGTTTTGTTGAGGGATTAAAACAATTTATGTTTATCGGCTGCGGTCTCGCTAAAATGCCACTAAAACAATTTGTGATTGGCAATGCTCTCGCCACCAGCATTTGGGTGACGCTCTTTGGATTAGGCCCAGTGTTAATCCGCGATGAAATCGCTCCCATGCTGGCGTTTTACCACCAGCATAAATACCCCACATGGGCCATGGTCAGTCTGATACTCGCCGCACTAATCACTTTTACTTGGCGCAGGTGGCAAACCAAAAATCCGCAGTAACAGCTTTAGAGTCTATTCTTCCGATTCCTTTTGGATCATCTCTATCACCTTATGAGCCTTAACAAAATGGTCTAAACGATGAGTTTGAATCCACCAAGTTGCGGCTTCCATAAGTAGCTCTGGATTATCATTTTTATTCGCAAAGAAAGCGTAAAATGAGAGGCCGACATTATCGCCTTTAGTCTCAATTTTTTTATGACAAACAGTGATGATTTTTGCTCTTAACTCAGCTCTCATATTGACTCATAAAGTTTATTCATCAGCTTATTACCTATTTTCAATGACATACAACACTAGATGTATCCCCTATCACTTACTCCGTACAGCTACCGATCACTTTATGCCTTCAGTTTCAACCTTAGGTTGAGACTCTGCGCCGTCATTTGGCTTAGCCTCAGGCTTTGATTCCGGCGCTTTAATTGGCGCGGGTGACGCCTCAGTCGCAGCAGGCTTATCTTGTTCCTGTGATACGTTTGGCTCCTGCAATGGTGCATTAACCTTAGGTGTCGGTGAACTCTGCTCTTCAGGTAAAGGCTCGACAATAATCACTGGCTCTTGTGGCACAGGCGTTTCACCTTCGGTAGATGTTGCAGCTTCTGACTCTGGCGCTAAGGTGCCGAGATCTTGGTTTGCAGGGCTTTCCACCGCATGTTTAGGTAATTGATTTCGATATAAATCAATCATACGCATCACCTCAGACAAGGCTTTACCATGCTCTGGAGTGAGAATGCCATTGTGCCCAGAGACGATTTCGTCAGACACGGCCAGTACCCATACGGCTTGCATATTGGCATCGGGGCAGGTTTGCACGGTACGACGAGCCTGCAGGCGAGCACGAATTTTCCAGCCCGATTGAGGCAGCGTCATCATACAGCCAGGGATTTGATCGTGCGCCATCAAGGCCGAAGGCATCTTCATTGGTGTAGTGCAATTGCCACCAGAGCATTTGTCAATATCGTGAGTAATAGCCCAAGAGTTCCCGACAGCGCGCTCGCCGTCCTTGATGTAATTGAAGGCTTCTTTTACTGCAAAATCCCCCTTCGATTGCAACACCACCATACTCGGTTTTTGTCTATCTAAGCTCACCAACGTATCTAATGGCTGATACTCTTTAGCAGGTACGGCGGGATTTAACAGTAAGAATAAATTAGGATTATCCTGCTGATTATCAATGGCGGCTTTGATGCGATCTTTACTCGCATGCAAAACAACAGCACCGCCAAGACTATGGCCAATCACAGTGTAACGCAGCAGTTTATGCTGTGTTACTAAGCTATCAAGCTTATCCAGCAGCTGTGATAGACCTAACTGCCCGATACGTTTAGCAACCCGTTTACGCTGTAAAATAGTAGGAAAATCTAAGGGTTCTATCCAACTTTTTGCATCATCTGAGCCATCGATCCAAAAAGGATCGTATTTATCGCCCCGCCAGCCAATATACAAACCCAACAAGTTGCGCTGGGTATCGGACGCGGCCATTTGCTGATAAAACTGCTCAAAGGCAATAAAGTTTTCATCCTTAGGCTCAGCGCTATGATGCCAGCCATGGACAAAAATCAATAATTCAGGGATCTGTGCAGGCTCTGGGTGTAAAATTCGCGTCTCTAAACCTTGCCATTGCCTTTCGTCGTGGGGCTGACCTTTATCATTAAACTCAATCACATGAAAATTTTGCTTAGCGATATCAGGGCCGGGGATGTGGTAAGCCTGATCTGGAATAAAAGGAAGTAGGACACAAAGTAATAACAACATTAAAAACAGTAACTTGTACTGAGTAAACTTTTTCAGGCTCATTTATAACAACATAATTAACGGCCAGGCTAGGCCAAAATAGACGTGCTGAAAGGGACTAACAGCAAAATTGACGAAATTATACGCTAACGCAATTAAGCCAGCTAGTGCCTAAGTTGCTTTTCATCTGAACAGCAACGCTGTTTAACGCCAAGTATCGGGAAGCGTGACTTGGCTCCATAACTCTTGGCACAGCGGCTGACTATTGTGCCAGTCGCCACCGTTAATCCATTTAACCAGCGTATCCCCCACCTTTGGATATGCGATTGGATTAGGCGATGCCGTTTTAAGCCAGCGCTTAACTATGTTCACATCGAGACTCATCATGCTATCTGCAGCCGCTAAAAGTTGTAACGCCGCCACATTCGATAACTGCTCAAACTGGCCAATCAGTGGTTTGACTAAGAGTTTTTTACCTAAGGTTAATGCTTCGCTGGCAAGCTCAAAACCCGCATTGCCTATCACACCGCCGCAGCTGGCAAGATGTTGCTTAAACCCCTCACGATTAAAACCATGCCATTTAATGTGCTCAGCAACTTGGCCTTTAGGTTGTTGGCTGTGATATACCAAAAACTGATAATCACTAAAATGAGACAGAAAATGAGCAATCATATCCGCATCTTCAAAAGGCAAATAAACTAAAATCTGATGCGTGTGTTCGAATGGGCTGGCATCCACTTCGACAAAAGGCGGCAAAATAGGGAAGCCAAAATGATGCCAATGACACCCCAGCGCCACATCCACTGGTGCAAAATAATTGAGCAGCATCTCATTAAACCAAGTGCTACCGAGTTTTGGCACCGGATGAGTTAACGCCGCCTGATGGCTAATACCAATGGATGGCACGCCTTGGCGCCGCGCAGCCCAAGCCGACACAGGTTCAAAGTCGTTGAGCACTAAATCGTAGCAACTAAGATCTAATGCTTTAATATCTTTAAATAACGACAAGGACAAATTTTGCCGGACAGTTTGTGGCACATTCACGCGCCCGGAGTGCGTCGCAAACGTCATTCCCGCTTGAACGCGATAATCGCCAAAGCACTCCATATCGAAAAACTGATCAGGCTTACGCCCCGAAAATAGAAAGTCCACTTCAATATCTTGTTTCATCAATGCTTTAGCCATGACGCGTGCACGACTTAAGTGGCCATTCCCTGTGCCTTGAACTCCGTAGAGTATTCGCATTACGTATCCTTAAACTGATGAGTGAAGGAGAATTCCCACTAATGAAATGATTAACAGGCGCATATTTGAATTAAATCACTGGAGGAACCAGCAATACCGACCCAATTCCCAATGAGGCTCCCGCCAGAATATCTAAGGGATAATGCACGCCAAGTGCAATACGTGAGCCCCCTATGCTAAAAGCCCATAAATACGCCACAGGAGCCGCCGCAGGATAAATTTGTGCCACGCTCGTTGCCATCACAAAGGCCGCAGCTGTATGACCAGACGGTAAGCTGAAACGATCCGATGGTTCAAAACCACTCTCAAATCCCACTAATGCATGGCATGGCCGTGTCCGACGAATACTATTTTTCAATAGTAAATACAGAGGTAACTCAACCAAAAAACTCGCTAACATCAAATTAAATAGAGCCTGTCCTTGAGCGTGCGTTAGCATCAAACCCACGGACAAATATAAATACACATGCCCATCGCCACTCGCTGACACCCGCTTTGCATGGGCATATAAACCATGGTGCTGGGTGAAGCTCACGATATGGCAAAACATTCGCTTATCTAAGTCTGCAACGTAACTCAACATAAAACAGGCTCCTTGCTGGCATACCAGCGAGTTTTACTGTGATGTTAATCTGTGCATTCTCTCGACGACGCTTAGAGTGCTTAGTCTGAAACCAACCGACTCACCAAGGCTCTATTCACGATTGAATTCGTTATTGACTGCTCACGGCTAATTTACTGTTTGCTAATAGTTAAACCTAAATCACATTAGCTAAAGCACTATTAGATAGCTTGAGACTAAGAAAGACCTGTGACGGCTAAGTGACATCTGCTCGAAGGTTTTATGACAAGAAGCATGGCTGAGGTTTTGATCTAGAAGGATTCTAGAGACGTTATGCTGGGGCTAAGGGATTTATTTAGAAATAGCGATAGGACTGAGACAGGATATTGTGTTGCTCTAAACGTTAATCTCAAGAGCAACACAATCCAATAAAACTTAGGCTGCGGCGGGAGTATTTGCCTTAGCACGGTAAATTTTTGTCAAATGGTAAATATTAATACAAGCAACAAACGCATTCATGCCGGCCACAGGCCAAGCAGAAATAAACACCCCATAAACCACAAACAGGGTGCATCCTACAAAATTCAACCATCGCAACCAAATGATATTCTTCATCATTAGAGAGATCGCCACCATTATAGAGGCAAAATAACCAATAATTTCAATCGTATTTACAGCTTCCATAGGCACCTCTCGAAGGCCCTCTACCGTCCATAAGCGTAACGGGGGGTCCATGCCCCTAAAGCAAATTAAGTTAAGTAAGTTAATTTAAACTTGGGATATAATACCAAAGTGCGCAACAGAGTTGTAATAAAAAACCGTTATTTAATGACCAATATCAAGTTTTACCGAATAAATTCTATAGTGTGACGAAAATTTACTACAGATGTGTTAACAGCCAAGTGGCAACAATACCGTGATTGATAACACTTTTCTTTTCAATAATCCCTTTTATACTGGCGTAAACTCGCTAAACTGTACGCAACGCGGATCAATAGGAGTGTAAATATGGAATACAACACCTCAGAACTATGTGACATGTACTTAGATGTCGTAGATGTAGTCGAGCCCATGTTCAGTAACTACGGTGGTTGTAGCTCTTTTGGCGGTTCTATTAGCACCATCAAGTGCTTTGAAGACAACGGCCTAATTACCGAAGTCCTACAAGAGGATGGCCAAGGTAAAGTCTTACTCATTGATGGCGGTGGCTCATTACGCCGTGCGCTGATCGATGGCGCTATCGCAGAACTTGCGGTTAGCAACAACTGGGAAGGCATTATCGTTTACGGTTCTGTGCGCGATGTGGATGCATTGGAAGAATTAGACATTGGTATTCAAGCCCTTGCCTCTATTCCAGTGGGTGCTGATGGCAATTCAGTGGGTGAAGTGGAAATTCCAGTCAATTTTGGCGGTGTGACTTTCTTACCCGGCGATCACATTTATGCTGATAACACAGGTGTAATTTTATCACCTGAACCACTCGACATTGAGTAATCTCACTGTTCAGTCAAGAAAGCCAGCTAAGCTGGCTTTTTTATTCACTATTTTCAGCGTTTCCCCATTGAATCCTCGCCCTACTCTGGCCACAATAGCTCGACTCTGGCCGAATAAGAATATCAATCTATGCCTGAATTTATCCCCTTTACCCATACCGATATCGCCTCACTCGTCAGCCCAAGAACTGGCGAAATTAAGCTAGGCCAATGCGTCCATCTGGCCAATCACGAACACACGTTAGAGACCATACTCGCGACTGCAAAAGCCCACGGGGCAAGCTTTGCCATTATCGGCGTTGGCGAAGATATCGGCCCACGTGCCAATTTAGGCCGCGGCGGTGCAACCGATGCGTTCACAACCAGTATGCGCCAATGGCTCAATTTACAATCGAATCGTTTTCTTTCTGGCGCCGAATGCCTAGTGTTAGGCCAAGTGAACACCGCCGATCTGCAGCAACAAACTACGAGAAATACAACAGCTAACAGTGACGTCACCTTAGATGAATTACGCGATGCAGTGGAACAACTAGATGAGCGCGTGATCCGTATCGTCAGTGCTATTTTAAAAGCGGGTTTAGAACCCATACTCATCGGCGGCGGCCACAACAATGCCTATGGTTTGTTGATGGCAACCTACGGCCACTACCAACGCCAAGTCGCCGCGGTGAATCTCGACCCTCATTCGGATTTTCGTTTGCTTGAAGGCCGTCACAGCGGCAATGGTTTTAGTTATGCAGCCGATCGCGGCGCCTTAGGTTGCTACCATGTACTGGGTTTACACGAGTTAAAAAACAGCGAAGCAAACCTAAGCCAACTCAGCGAATTTGGGGGAACTTGGTATAGCTTGCAACAAATTTGGGTTCGCCGTGAAATCAGCCTTAGCCAAGCTTTACTTGAAATCGCCGCCAAACTAAATGACACAGGTTTACCCGTAGGATTAGAACTTGACGTCGATGCTATCGCTAAAATGCCCAGTAGCGCTTCAACCGCTGCAGGTGTGCCATTGCTCGATGCGGCGCATTATGTCAGCTATATCGCCCGCCACTGCCCATGCGCTTATTTGCATTTAGCCGAGGCTGCACCAAGTTGCCACGAAGCGGGAATTGAAGCCGGATTCAGGGATGTAGGCCAAAGCCTAAGCGAGCTTATCTACGCTTATGTGCAGGCTCGCATGCAATTTTTGGCACAATTAATATAACCAGTTGCACCCAACTGGGCGCTAAGCTATTCACCAAATCCTGATATTGTGGTCTAATGCCTGTCCATTTTACGTGGTCGCTAAGCACTTAATCCTACGACTGTTCAGGAGTGCCTCAAGCTAAGGCATTGCAGTTAGTTTACTAGCTCGATCACAGAGTGATAGATCAAAGATTCAGCAAATGCAGGCGATGGCTTACACTCGCAACTAATACATTGCAAAACAATAGGAACACATTGATGTCTGAGGGCGAATCTAAAAGTACCCACTTTGGTTACAAAACCGTAGAGGCCGATAAAAAGGCTGAACTCGTTGCCGGCGTGTTTCATTCTGTTGCCGCTAAGTACGACATAATGAACGATGTGATGTCCTTCGGCATTCACCGTTTTTGGAAACGTTACACCATTGAAGTCTCTGGCGCCCGCCCTGGCATGAAAGTGCTCGATTTGGCCGGCGGCACAGGCGACTTAACTGCAAAATTCTCTCACTTAGTGGGCGATAAAGGTGAAGTGGTTTTAGCTGACATTAACGATTCCATGTTAAAAGTCGGGCGCACTAAGTTGCGCGACAAGGGCATAGTCAACAATGTCAGTTATGTGCAAGCCAACGCCGAAGCACTGCCGTTTCCCGATAACCACTTCGACATCATTACCATCGCCTTTGGTCTGCGTAACGTGACCGATAAAGATGCGGCACTGCGTTCAATGAACCGCGTGCTTAAGCCCGGTGGCAAGTTATTAGTGCTAGAGTTCTCTAAGCCTCAGCATGAAATTATGCGTAAAGTGTATGATTTATATAGCTTCAAAGTCTTACCTAAGATGGGTGAGCTCATCACTAAAGATGCCGACAGCTACGAGTATCTGGCTGAATCGATCCGCATGCACCCAGATCAAGACACATTAAAACAAATGATGGTTGATGCAGGCTTTGAACAAGTCGACTACACCAACATGACCGACGGCATTGTCGCATTGCACCGTGGTTATAAATTCTAATGATGCCGCAAGAAGTTGTGCTGCTTGCCTGCGCCGCAATTGAAACGGGTCTGAAAAAACTTCAGGCCCAAGCGGGCGACGATTATTCGCGCCAGCGCCAGTTGCATGGCAAAGTGTTTCGTATCCAATTATCGCAGCTCAGCTGGCCATTCTATTTAGTGTTTGCCAAAGAGATCCAAGTACTGAGCCGCTATGAAGGCGATGTCGATGTCAGTCTACATGCCGATGCGACGACGCTTTACCGCGTGTCCGAAGGCGCCAACCTAACTGAACTAATCAAGCAAGATAAACTCAAGCTTGAGGGCGATCTCAATTTATTACAAAGCTTTAGCCAATATCTACGCGGTATCGAGTTTGACTTTGCCGAGCCAGTTTCCCGTTATTTAGGTGATGGTCCCACTCACAAACTCATCTGTTCTAGCCATCTGGCAAAAGACTTTGCACTCGAAGTGTTGCGTAAAACCCGCTCCCACTTAGGGCAACTCGCAGTTGAAGAGTATCGCCTCGCACCGCACCCAATTGAGTTAATGCACTTTCGCGATCAAATGGATGATTTAGTTGCCGACACTCGCGCGATTGAACAACGGATTGCCCAATTAAGAGACCAAATTAAGCCATGACCTTTGCCAGTATCCGCCGCGGTTACCACGTCATCAAGACCTTACTACAGTACGGGTTAGATGACGTATTGCCGCCAAAGATGACACCTTGGTACTTTAAGCTCGCCCGTAACAGCCTATTCTGGATCCGCAATAAGCATAAAAATAAGCCCGGTGGCGAACGCTTAAAACTGGCGATGCAGGAACTCGGCCCCGTTTATATCAAGCTTGGGCAAATGCTCTCAACCCGCCGCGATTTACTCAGCGATGAATGGGCCAGTGAATTGGCCATGCTACAGGACAAGGTGCCGCCCTTTGATGGTGCACTTGCCCGCCAAGCGATTGAAGCTGAGCTAAAAGCGCCGATTGAATCGCTATTCGATGACTTTAATGAAACGCCACTGGCCTCAGCCTCTATTTCTCAGGTGCATACCGCGACCCTCAAATCTAACGGCAAAGACGTCGTACTTAAGGTGCTACGCCCGAATGTAGAAGCCAAGATTCAAGCCGATCTGCAGTTGATGTCGCAAACGGCCAAACTGATTGAATACCTCCTCGGTGAAGGTAACCGACTGCGCCCTGCTGAAGTGATCGAAGATTACCGCGTGACCATTTTAGGCGAGTTAAACCTTAAGCTCGAAGCCTTAAACGCAGTCAAGCTACGCAACAACTTCCTCAACTCAGATGCGCTCTATGTGCCTTATGTGTATGAAGAGTTTTGCTATCCACGCCTGATGGTGATGGAACGTATTTACGGTATTTCTGTCTCGGATATTGCCGCCCTTAAAGCGCAAGGTACCAACTTTAAGTTATTGGCCGAGCGAGGTGTTGAACTATTTTTTACCCAAGTATTCCGCGATAACTTTTTCCACGCCGACATGCATCCGGGCAATATCTTTATTTCCCGCGATCATCCTGAGAACCCATACTACATTGGGCTCGACTGCGGCATCATGGGTACACTCAGCGAAGTCGATAAGCGCTATCTCGCAGAGAATTTCCTCGCCTTCTTTAATCGCGATTATCACAGAATTGCCCAGCTCTATATTGAGTCTGGCTGGGTATCGGAAAAAACCGATCTACAAGCTTTCGAACAGGCCATCAAAGTGGTGTGTGAACCTA
Source organism: Shewanella sp. SM71 (assembly GCF_025653905.1). Lineage (NCBI taxonomy): Bacteria > Pseudomonadati > Pseudomonadota > Gammaproteobacteria > Alteromonadales > Shewanellaceae > Shewanella > Shewanella sp. SM71. The sequence continues at coordinate 7,348 of NZ_JAKKRW010000028.1, read as the reverse complement.
TGTTCAACAAGCCGCTCGACGAGATCTCCTTTGGTCATGTGTTGCTGGAATTATTCCGCACTGCGCGCCACTTCGATATCGTGGTGCAACCGCAATTGGTATTGTTGGAAAAAACCTTACTCTACATCGAAGGCTTAGGCCGTCAGCTTTATCCGCAGTTGGATTTATGGCAAACCGCCAAACCCTTTTTAGAGCAGTGGATGGCCGACCAAGTCGGTCCTAAAGCTATGTTTAAAAAGGTATCCACAAAACTGCCATATTGGGCTGATAAACTACCTGAATTCCCTGAACTAATTTACGATAATCTTAAGTTAGGCAGGAAATTGCTGAGTTCTCAGCAACAAATGCTAGATAAGTATTTGAAATATCAGCAGCAGGCACACAAGAGTAACTACTTGCTTATCACTTCTGCCGTTTTATTGATCTGTGGCACGTTATTGATTAATAGAGACGCTACACTATGGACCCCTTATGTTTGTCTAATTTCAGGCATGATATTGTGGTTTGTAGGATGGCGATCTAGGCCAAAGAATCGCAAATTTTAGCTAGCACTAATTAATCAGAGGTTCATAATAGAACCGATATCAATTAAGAGGATACCTTCATGGGTGGTATTAGTATTTGGCAACTGCTTATCGTTGCGTTAATCGTTGTCTTGTTGTTTGGAACTAAGAAATTACGCTCTTTGGGTGGTGATTTAGGTGGTGCGGTTAAAGGCTTCAAAAACGCCATGTCTTCAGAAGAAGACAAGAAGGCATTAGAAGACACCGAAGCGGCTAAAACAGCGCAAACAACTCAACAGGCGACTGAAAAGAAACCTGAGTCTAACAAAGAACAGGCGTAACTCTTTATGTTTGACGGTATCGGCTTTATGGAGCTGCTGCTGATCGGTGTTTTGGGGCTAGTGGTTCTTGGCCCCGAACGTCTACCGGTTGCGGTGCGTTCGGTAACGAGTTGGATCCGTGCGATGAAACGCATGGCGAACTCGGTAAAAGAAGAACTTGAGCAGGAGCTGAAGATCGAGCAGTTGCATGCCGATCTTAAAAAAGCCGAGAGCAAAGGTTTATCTAACCTCTCACCTGAACTCAAAGAGTCTATTGAGCAACTAAAGCAAGCGGCACAGTCAGTGAACCGCCCTTATCAAGTTCAGGATCCGTCAAAAGACACCCCTGAGCCTGAGAATCAAATTCACACTCCTGCTCAAGTGAATCCAGTTCAAGCTAGCCAAACTAATCCAACAGCCACTGTAGAGGCGAGTCAAACATCGGCTTCTCCCGCTACTTCAAGTGAGCCATCTCAGGGCGTGGATACCAGTTCTAACCCGAAAGCCAACGGATAATTCATGTCGCAACAGCAGCCACTTATCAGCCATTTGCTTGAACTTAGGTCCAAGCTGCTAAAATCCATTGCCAGTGTGTTATTAGTGTTCATTTGTAGTGTGTACTGGGCAAATGATATCTACCACTACATGGCAATACCTTTAATGCAGTCTTTACCTCTTGGTGGCAGCATGATTGCGACGGATGTCGCTGCACCATTTTTTGCACCTTTCAAACTAACCCTCGTTTTATCATTTTTTGTGGCAGTGCCCTACGTGTTATTTCAAATTTGGTCCTTTGTGGCACCGGGTTTATATAAACATGAAAAACGCTTAGTGATGCCACTGCTATTCAGCAGTACCTTATTGTTTTATCTCGGTATTGCATTTGCTTATTATCTTGTATTCCCTGTTGTTTTTGGTTTTTTTGCTAACAATGCGCCAGAGGGAGTTCAAGTTGCGACAGACATTACCAGTTACCTTAACTTTATTCTGAAGCTGTTCTTTGCCTTCGGTCTATCCTTTGAAATCCCCATTGCCGTTGTTTTACTCTGCTGGTCAGGTGTCACGACACCTGAAGATCTCAAGCAAAAACGTCCTTATATCATAGTAGGCGCCTTTGTCGTCGGCATGCTATTAACCCCACCGGATGTGATTTCCCAGACTATGCTTGCTGTACCAATGCTGTTATTGTTCGAAGGCGGTTTATTAGCGGCTCGTTTCTACAGCAAACCAGATGACGAGTCAGACGAAGATACTGAACAAACAAACGACTAACGTCCTCGAAGGCGTTAGGGGAATAATATAATAAGGAACATTCTCATGCGCTTAACTCTTATCACGGCAGCGATAATGCTTGTATCTGTCCAAGCAAATGCCAGCATTGAACAACAGTTAACCCAATGTGCAACAACCGCCGATAAACTCGACCGCTTGATTTGCTATGACAAGCTAGCAGAAAGCGTAAAAGCTGACACCATTAGCACTCAAACGATACCGACTACAGTAGCAACAGTTGCAGCCCCTACGACTGCAGCAGCGATAGTGGCAACCGCACCCCAAGCGCCAACGGCAAAAATTGCCGATGACTTTGGGATGGAAGCCAAGCGTGTTCAAGAAAATACTGTCGATAAGATTTATTTAGAGATTCAATCTATAGCTGAAGATGCCTACGGAGACATTAAAGTGACTTTCACTAACGGTCAGGTATGGAAACAAACTGATGGCCGTAAGTACAATGTTAAGCAAGGTGAAACTGTCTATATTGAAAAAGCCGCTTTAGGTTCTTTTTTAATGGGTACCGATGATCGCAATGCCAAGGTTCGGGTAAAACGCCTAAAATAATGCCCTCATACATAGATATCGCTGTCAATTTACTTGGCAGCGCACTCGAACAAGATACTGTATCGATAATACAAGCAGCGGCGGACCAAGGGGTTTCGCCGTTAATTGTTATTGGCAGCGATTTAACTGAAAGTGCGGCAGCCATTGCTGTCTGCGAACAATATCCTAATCAACTTTACTGCACTGCTGGTGTGCATCCCCACCATGCCAGTGGTTGGCATGATGGCTCAAACGCTCGACAAGCTGAACTCTGCCACGCACCGCAAGTGGTTGCCGTTGGCGAATGTGGTTTAGACTACAATCGTGATTTCTCCCCGAGACCTATCCAGCGCCAAGCTTTTATTGCCCAACTCGCCTTAGCCGTTGAACTGCAAATGCCGGTGCTAATGCACGAACGCGATGCCCACGAAGACTTTATTGCTATCCTGCGGGAATATCGCCCACAGCTTAGTGGCGCGCTTTTGCATTGTTTCACAGGCACTCACGCACAGATGGAAGCCTATATTGACCTCGATTTACACTTAGGCATAACAGGTTGGGTCTGCGATGAAAGACGCGGCCAAGAACTAGCGCAACTCGTTCCCTTTATTCCGCAGAATCGCATTTTAATCGAGACAGATAGCCCTTACCTACTCCCCCGTAGTATGCAGCCCAAGCCTAAATCGAGCAAAAACAAGCCCGAATACCTTCCTTATATCGCAAATTATATTGCAAACCTACGCGGAGAAAATGCGGATGAGTTTGCAAAACGTTGCTACCAAAATAGCTTAGCGTTTTTTAATTTGGATCGAATCCATGCTTAACAAAAACATGCCACTCATATTCTTGATGTGGCTATGGATATGCCCAACACAGGCCTTGGCAACCTTATTGAGCATTGACGAGTCAACCACGACGCCTTTAAACCTTACGCCTTGGTTAATGGTCAGCCACCCTACACCAGCAAAAGAACTGGCCGAAATACAAGCTTTGCCAAAAACTGATTGGCATAACTTTACCAATAAAGACATTCAAAAACTCAGCGGCCATGATTTTTGGCTCAGTTTCAGCTTAACCAGCCCTGACGAAACACTTTCGCGCATTTTAGCGCTAGATAACCCTTTGTTAGACAAGGTAACAATCTACCATTTAGTCAATAATAAACTCATGAATACTGTGCTGATGGGTGATATATTCCCCTATGAGGATCGACCATTCTTGAGTAATATTTTCCTATATCCTTTCAAGATCAACACAGATGACTCCCATACTTTCTATCTGCATATTCAAACTGAAGGTAGTGCTGCAGTACCATTAAACCTATGGTCTTCTAATGACTTAGCTCAAATTGCCGAATCTACCGCCGTTGAGCATGGATTCCAACTCGGTGTACTTGCCGCAATTGGCATTTTTAGTCTTTTTATCGCCATAGCATCGGGCTCATTCAGCTACAGCTATTACTCTGGCTATGTCCTTAGTATGACCTTACTCGTTGCCACGATTAACGGTTTTGCCTTCCGATTCCTCTGGCCAGACTGGCCGCTATTACAGCAAGTGATGGTGCCGTTTTTACTGCCAATCGTTATGGCATTTGCGTTAATGTTTACTGAAAAAATATTACAGCTCAAATATTTAAACCGCCGTATGTTACTCACTTGTCGCTATAGTGCTGTGTATATCCTCTGTGTTGGACTCGCCACACCATTTATCCAATATGGAACGGCGCTCTATATCGAGATCATTTCCGTTGCTGTACTCAGCTTGGTCCTCATGGTCTTTGCCATTACTCAGGCCATCAATGGCCATAAACTGGCACGTATGTACACTATTGGCTGGGTGAGTATGCTGACGGGAGCTTGCATCAGTAGCTTGCTATATCTCAGCGTGATTGACCTCAATTTAAAACCGCAAACGCCTGTGATGCTTGGGCTGACTTTTGAAATTATCTTCATGTCTCTGGTGCTCGCCATCCGCTATAACGATGAGCGCAAAGCTAAACTACGTATCCAGCAAGAAGCCTTGAAACAAGCACAGAAAATTCGTAGTGCGCGGGAAGAAGCCCTAAAAGCGGAAGCCGAGAGCAATGAGAAACTCGAACAAATGGTGCAAGAGCGGACTTTAGAACTGGAAATCACCCTCAGAGAATTGCATGAGGTGAATCAAAAACTCACAGAACAAAGCACTATCGACAGTTTAACAGGGGTCAAAAACCGCAGTGCCTTTGATAAACGTTTGATCGCTGAAAGCCGGATCAGTCGCAGACAAGAAACACCCATAGCACTGTTAATGCTTGATATTGATCGCTTCAAGCTGATCAACGACAGATTCGGTCATCTTGCAGGCGATCAAGCATTACGTACAATAGCTCAAACATTACAGCACCATTTAAAACGGCCAACGGATCTAGTGTCACGTTTTGGGGGGGAGGAATTTGCTATCATCCTTCCTAATACAACTGCAGAAGGTGCTCTCCAAGTTGCTGAAACAATAAGAGACGCTGTTGCCTCTATTCATTTTGAATGGGAAGGTGAAGCGATACCTTTGACTATCAGTATCGGAGTCAGTGCCGATATAGTGACCCACGATCAACACAGTACTAAATTACTAGAACAAGCAGATAAAGCCCTCTACCAAGCAAAAAACGGTGGGCGTAATCAAGTCAGCTTGTATTTGTCGGATCAAGTAAGACCAGTACCTAATTAGGAGTCAAATGTGAATATCATTACCAGTGCCTTCCCTCAGCGTAGAATGCGCCGCATGCGTAAACATGATTTTAGCCGTCGCCTCATGGCCGAAAATCATCTAACGGTCAATGACTTGATTTACCCAATGTTTATTCTAGAAGGCACTAATCGCAGTGAAAAAATAGCCTCTATGCCCGGTGTTGAACGCTACTCGATAGACTTGCTACTGAAAGAAGCTGAAGAACTGGTTGAGTTAGGTATCCCATTGATCGCACTTTTCCCTGTGACACCTGCAGAGAAAAAAACATTAATGGCAGAAGAAGCCTATAACGCAGATGCCCTAGTGCAACGTGCAGTGCGCGAGCTAAAAAAAGCCTTTCCACAGCTCGGCATCATGACTGACGTGGCACTAGATCCTTTCACCACTCACGGTCAAGACGGCATCATAGACGAAACGGGTTATATCCTTAACGATATCACCACCGAGATTTTAGTGAAGCAAGCACTGTCACACGCCGATGCTGGAGCTGACATCATTGCACCATCGGACATGATGGATGGCCGTATTGGCGCGATTCGCCAAGCATTAGAAGCAGCAGGCCACGTCAACACCCAAATCATGGCTTACTCGGCAAAATACTCTTCAAACTACTACGGTCCATTCCGTGATGCCGTAGGCTCAGCGGGTAACCTCAAAGGTGGCAATAAGCATAGCTATCAAATGGATCCGGCGAACAGTGACGAAGCTTTGCATGAAGTCGCACTCGATATCCAAGAAGGAGCCGATATGGTGATGGTTAAGCCAGGTATGCCGTATTTAGATATAGTGCATCGCGTTAAAACTGAACTTGCAGTGCCAACATTCGCCTATCAAGTCAGTGGTGAATACGCCATGCATATGGCAGCAATCCAGAATGGATGGTTAGCCGAAAAGGCCATCGTCATGGAGTCCCTACTCTGCTTTAAACGCGCAGGCGCAGACGGTATTTTAACTTACTTTGCTAAACGTGCTGCCCAGTGGCTTAAAGAAGCTTAAGCAACCTAATGCGAAAGTACCACCTCAAAGCAGCCTTCTGGCTGCTTTTTTATCGATGAATAGTGAAAAATCTGGAAGCAAAGCTTGTGTATTGAGGGGAAGAAAAGACTCGTCAACAAAGCTAATAGCAATACTTACAGTCGGCAGCATTGCTATTAGTGCAAATAATGTTACAGATTACAAAAGCAAAAAAGCCAGCTTATTCAGCTGGCTTGGTTACATCTCAATGAGATAATTAGGCGCTTGGCGATGACCTACTCTCACATGGGGAGACCCCACACTACCATCGGCGCGTTTGCGTTTCACTTCTGAGTTCGGGATGGGATCAGGTGGTTCCACAATGCTATTGTCACCAAGCAAATTCTTTATTCTAGGATTAAACACTAGATTGTAATGGTGCTGATACCCAGAATCGAACTGGGGACCTCATCCTTACCAAGGATGCGCTCTACCGACTGAGCCATATCAGCAATTCTATACTAATCAATTAAGATTCTTTAAATTAGGCGCTTGGCGATGACCTACTCTCACATGGGGAGACCCCACACTACCATCGGCGCGTTTGCGTTTCACTTCTGAGTTCGGGATGGGATCAGGTGGTTCCACAAGGCTATTGTCACCAAGCAAATTCTGTTTATTACCGTGTCCATCTCTGGACCACGTTAATAATAATTCGGAAAGCTGATTTGCTTTRTTTGAGTCTTTAACTTTATCAAGTRTCKRTATTCTGTCTAAGGCTTTCGTACGACCTCCATGGAAGGAGGAAGTGCTAGAAAATGTCTGCAACATTTTCAGTAAAACCCATCTGGGTTGTATGGTTAAGCCTCTCGAGTCATTAGTACATGTTAGCTCAACGCCTCACAACGCTTACACACCATGCCTATCAACGTCCTAGTCTCGAACGGCTCTTTAGAGGAATTAAATTCCTAGGGATGACTCATCTTAGGGCTCGCTTCCCGCTTAGATGCTTTCAGCGGTTATCGATTC
>NZ_JAKKRW010000027.1:0-67281 GCF_025653905.1 Shewanella sp. SM71 | reverse complement strand
AACAAACTGTACATATTGCTATGAACACTCATTGTTACATTGATTTAAATTTTTGACTGCCAACCCAAAGGTTAAGCAGTTTCGATTAACTCAACACCTGTGAGTGTCCACACAGATTTCTTGTTTTATCTTGTTAAAGAGCAACTCAACCTCATAAGAGAAGGTGAGTACCACACTGAGCGTCGAACGCTTCCAGTTGGCTAGGGCTGCGTATTCTACGCATTTCCCGTTTCGCGTCAAGGAGTTTTTTCAACTTCTTGACGCGCTTGAATTAAGTGCTTAAAAGCGCCTCAATTCAACCTAATTCGTCAGCTGGCTTTCGCTGTCTGCCGTGTCAGTGGATGCGCATTATAGGGAGATTGAGAAAGTCCGCAACCCCTATTTTTAAGATAATTGTCATTTTCTCACTGTTCGTTGGATATTTGACCTGACCCGCTAGTTTTTAACCTTTATAATGCTAAAAACCACTCAATTAGGGACTTTTCTATGTCAGGGCCACTCAGAACTTACCAAGGTATTCATCCTCAATTAGGCAATAACGTATATGTAGATGAAGCTTCGGTGCTTGTTGGCGATATTGCGTTAGATACTGATGCCAGTATTTGGCCTATGGTGGCGGCGCGTGGTGATGTTAACCATATTCGTATTGGTAAACGCTCGAACGTACAAGACGGTAGCATATTGCATGTAACGCGTAAGTCAGCTGCTCGTCCCGATGGTCATCCACTGATTATTGGTGATGATGTGACTATTGGTCACAAGGCTATGCTTCACGGTTGCAAAGTCGGTAACCGAGTATTAGTAGGCATGGGTGCGATTATTCTCGACGGTGCGATTTTAGAAGATGATGTGATCTTAGGTGCGGGTTCTTTAGTGCCACCGGGCAAGGTATTACAGAGTGGCTATTTATATGTAGGCAGCCCAGTTAAGCAGGCTCGCCCATTAACGCCTGCCGAAATTGCCTTTTTGCCAGAATCTGCCGACAACTATGTTAGACTGAAAAACGAATACTTAGTTGAGTTGCAAAACATCTAGTCACTTGTCGTTAGTCGCTTAGTGTCACTATAGCTATATAATAAAGGCGGTAGAGACTCATTGAGTCTCTACCGCCTTTTGCTATTCGCTGATTCAGAAAACTATCTAAGTTCGATAAGTTTAGCCTAAGTGTACTGCCCCAAACTCATCAAACTCTTCAGCTTCAATTAAGTCTTCCGCCATTTCTTCGGCATCAAATCTCACCGCATCAAACAATGCCAGCATAGCAGCGGCTTCATTGGCACTCGGCTGTTCAGAGAAATCATTCAGCTCGGCTAACTTATTCACACTGATATAGCACTTAATGTTCATCCCCTGTGACTGCGCGATAAAGCAGACTCGCTTGTGGGCGTCGTCCCAATATTGCAGTTCGGGAAAAAGAATACTTTGATTCATGCTTCCTACTTAGGCTCGGCCATTAGTTTATCCCTCAAAAGATTTAATACCACTTGAGTGTCGGGCTCAATACCTCGCCATAGGGTAAAACTCTTAGCCGCTTGTCCGACTAACATGCCGAGCCCATCAATAACCTTAGCTGCACCTTGAGATAGCGCCCATTGGTTAAACGCGGTGACCGAGGCGCCATACATCATGTCATAACAAACAGTTTGGGTGGTGATGATATGCGCAGGCAAAGTTGGCAACTCGCCCGCAAGACTCGCCGAAGTTGAATTGATGATGACATCGAACTCGCCCACAAGCTCATTCATTTCTACGGCGGTGACTCTATTTGCGAAAGCACCGTTATCCACCGAAGTAAAGATATCGACCAGAAGCTGTGCCTTAGTGTGAGTGCGATTACTGATGATCAGCTGCGCAATTCCCGCATTTAATAACGGCAGAATACAACCGCGCGCCGCACCACCAGCACCAATAAGTAACACGCGCTTATCTTGCAGGCTGCCTAAGTTAGCGATGAGATCAGCCACCAGCCCTAAACCATCGGTGTTATCACCGCGAATAGTGCCATCGGCCAATAAACTTAAGGTGTTTACCGCGCCAGCAAGCTTGGCCTCTGGGCTGAGACTGTCACACAGCGCAAAAGCTTGCTCCTTAAAAGGCACTGTCACATTCGCGCCCTTGCCGCCCGCATTGAAAAACGCCGTCAGTGAGGCTTCAAAACCATCGACCGGAGCAAGAATGGCTTCATAGATTAATAACTCTTGGGTGGGCGCGGCAAATTGTCCATGAATGAACGGCGATTTACTGTGGCTAATTGGATTGCCAAACACTGCGTATCTGTCTGTCATAGCGATATTAAATTTTAGGTTCAATGGCTTTGCAGTCTACCGCGCTTTTGAGCCTAGGCAAGACGAATTATGTTCAACTAAATTTCACGTTGGGTTTCACGCTATAATGCGCCATCGGCTCAATACTCTCTATTTTAGTGAACGACTATTCCAATGAACTGGCTTAAAAAGATTTTTAGTAAACACACTCCGCCACAGGATGATCGCGATCCGAGTCAATCTAACGCCTATGATTTAATCGGCGGCGAACAGGTGATACGTGCTATCGCAAAGAGTTTTTATCAGAAGATGGCAAGCTCTGAAGAAACGGCAACACTGCTTGCCATTCATAGAGCGCCAATTGCGGAATCAGAGCAGAAGTTGTGCGAATTTTTAAGTGGTTGGCTCGGCGGACCGCAGCTCTACCAGCAGAAATATGGTCATCCCGCATTGCGAGCACGACACATGCATTTCGCCGTCGATGAGGCGATGCGGGATCAATGGCTGTTTTGTATGAAATTTGCGATTGAAGAAAACATTAATAAGCCAGAGCATCGAGCCGCCATCTTTGAGGCGATTTCAACTCTGGCTGATCATATGCGTAATCAATAAAGTGGACATCGCATCCACTTTTTAAGATTACTGGCTAAACCCAGTCGCGGGGTTTGAGGTAGTTATCGTACAAATCTGCCTCTGGGCTTCCCGCCTCTGGCGTATAAGCATATTGCCAACGCACTAATGGCGGCATCGACATTAAGATAGACTCGGTGCGGCCGCCCGTCTGTAGGCCAAACAAAGTGCCTCTGTCGTAGACTAAGTTGAACTCAACATAACGACCACGACGATAGAGTTGGAACTGACGCTCACGCTCACCGAATTCAGTCTTTTTACGACGCTCGACAATCGGCGCATAGGCCGTTAAGAAGCCATTACCTACAGCCTGCATAAAGCTAAAGCTTTGCTCGAATCCTGCTTGATTCAAGTCATCGAAAAACAATCCACCCACGCCGCGGGTTTCATTACGATGCGGTAGGAAGAAATACTCATCGCACCATTTCTTATACTTGGGATAAACCTCATCCCCGAAAGGCGCGCAAATATCCTTAGAAGTCTGGTGCCACTCGCGCACATCTTCCTCGAACGGATAATAAGGCGTTAAATCAAAGCCACCGCCAAACCACCACACGGGATCGGCACCCTCTTTTTGAGCGATGAAGAAGCGCACATTGGCATGAGTCGTTGGGATATAAGGATTATTAGGATGAATAACTAAAGAAACCCCCATAGCTTCAAAACTACGGCCCGCTAACTCAGGGCGATGCGCCGTAGCTGACGCAGGCATAGCAGCGCCAGTCACATGGGAAAAGTTAACCCCAGCTTGCTCGAACACTGCACCTTGGGTTAATACTCGGCTCGTACCACCACCGCCTTCGGCGCGAGTCCATGAATCGGCGGCGAACGTGGCTTGGCCATCCAGCACCTGTAAACCAGCACAAATTCGGTTTTGTAGATCGATTAAAAACGCTTTTACCACTGCAACATCAGGCACACTCATCTTGTTATCCTTATTATTGGTTTGCTCATTGTCCATTTCGTAAAATCTTACCGCTTCGCGCATCGATAATGGTCGAGGGCTGACGTTGTTCGCCGAGTTCACCTAATACCAGTGCATCGATTTTACCGGTAAAATCGGCGAGGATTTCAGCGGCAGTTAATGCGGGATCTTCACCTGCAAGGTTAGCGCTGGTCGACACTAAAGGTTTATTAAGTGCGCGGCACAGGGCTTGTACTCCAGCATGGGCCGACACTCGCACTGCGATAGAGTCAAATTCGCCACAGAGGTATTTTGAAACCTGCGCTTTGATTGGCATGACAAAGGTAAAAGGCCCCGGCCACTTGGAAAATGCAAACTCGAGCTGCTCAACCGTTAATTGCGATTCATCAACATAAGCCAAAAGCTGCTGAAAATCACTGGCGACTAAGATCAGTCCCTTTTGCCATGGGCGCTGTTTTACAGCCAATAACTTTTGGATAGCAGTGTCATTATCTGGGTCGCAACCTAGGCCATAAACGGCCTCGGTTGGATAAGCGATAACACCACCGTTAAGCACAATATCTTTTATGTCAGATGGGTGCAGCTGCAACATCTTAGGATCACCTTTTGAGTATTGTCGATTTCAACAATCAAATTATTGGATAAATTCGAATACTGACCGCCCCATCAGCGGTCAGCCGAGGATTATACGCAAGCCACTTTCATCGGCCAAATATTAAGATGCAGGTCACACAATAAACTAAAGTGGTCTTTTGTATTTACAGCTTTTTTGCGGGCATTCTAAACGCATCCCAGCCGCACCTTTACGCTCGACTAAGATCCCAAAACCACAACTCGGGCAAGCTTCAGCAACCGGAGGATAATTCACAATAAACTTACACTTAGGGTAAGCACTGCAGGCATAAAAACTCTTTCCGAAGCGACTCGTTCTGTGCTCAAGCTTACCCGCTTTGCATTCAGGGCAAGGAATGTCAGGCTTGTCACTCGCTTGATCCTGTTTTTCAATATGCGTGCAGCTAGGGTATTGAGTGCAACCAATAAAGATCCCAAATCGACCAGATTTTACCGCCAGCTCGTGGCCGCATTCAGGACATACAGAACCTTCAATCACTTGAGTTTCAATGAATTCGTGTTGCACTAAGGGACGAGTGTAATTACAGCTAGGGTAATTATTACAGCCAATAAAACCGCCGTGCTTACTGTGTTTGACCGATAACTCGCTGCCACATTCAGGGCAAAGTTCGTATTCTTTTTCCAGTGCGTGTTCGTGGGCACTAAATAATTGTTCATCAATCTTAGACATAATCATTCACCACCTGTCGTAGCGCATTAGGATATCAAGCGCAGTGCCATCAAGGAATTTATGGCATCAAAAAAGGAGGTCTTAGCCTCCTTTCTCTCATAATTCATCTTTCACAACAATTAAGAATGCAGTCGGCCTTCGGGCTGTTCGAAGATTAAATCTTCCATTTGCTCATAAGCGGACTCATGGCCAGGAGCATTAAACAGCACCATTAAGATAACCCATTTGAGATCTTCTAAAATCAGGGTTGGTTCATCCAACTCCATAACTCTATCGATCACCATTTCACGGGTTTCGACATTCAGCACTTTAACTTGCTCTAAAAACAGCAAGAAACCGCGGGATTCCACATCCAGCTTGTCCATTTCGTCCTTTGTATAGATACGAAACGAATGCTGATCGTGATTACAAAGATAAGGTTTATCCCCTTCTTGTAATTCAGCTAAGCGCTCTAACCAAGTTAACGCTTTTAAAATCTCGGATTGATGAAATCCGGCACGAGTGAGTTCCTTGGTTAACTCGTCTTCATCAACTAGTAGTTCAACTTCACTGTGAACATAGTTTTCAAATAGATACATGAGGATATCAAACATGGCTAGCTCCTCTTTACTCTGACGTAACCACCGGGTACTGCTATTACCCAACCTTGCAACTCAAGTTCAAGCATTTGTTCTAACACCAGATCTATCGTTTTTCCACTATGTTCAACGACTGCATCAATTGATGTAGTTTCATAACCTACACTAGCTAACAGAGACGAAAATGGCAAATTACAAATCTCGCCCTGCTGTATATGGTGGCATAACTTCAATTCTTCAAGGTGGAAAGCGGTTAAACTTGCCAACTCTTCCACTATATCGGCAGCAGTTTCCACAAGCTTTGCTCCATCACGTAATAAATCATGACAGCCTTGATGGTAACCACCTAAGATTGAGCCCGGAACGGCAAACACCTCACGCCCTTGTTCCATCGCCAACCTAGCAGTGATTAAAGAGCCGCTTTTGCGACAGGCTTCAACCACAAGTGTCCCTAAAGATAGACCGCTAATAATGCGATTTCGTTTCGGAAAATTACCCGCAAAGGGACCAGTATCGGGCCAAAACTCGCTAAGTATACAGCCTTGCTGCTGAATATCATGATAAAGCTGTCGATGTTTTCGTGGATAAATGATCTCTATGCCCGTTCCTAGTACGGCAATAGTGCGCCCTTGATGGTCAACACAGGCTTTATGGGCCGCCCCATCAATCCCCATCGCCATGCCACTACAGATACCAAATCCCATTGAGGACATCTCAGCAGCCAGCTGATAAGCGACCTGCAATCCGCCTGGAGAAGCATTACGACTGCCAACAATCGCAAGATAAGGAAGGGCTAACGCCTCTAAGCAACCTTTAACGAACAGGACGGCGGGTGGATCTGAGAGTTGTTTTAATAATGGTGGATAAAGCGGATCAGAGAAACAAAGCAGATGATGATCGGCGGCTTGCTGTTGCCATTCGAGGGCGACATCCACTTTTTGATAATCAATAACAAGGCTATGGAGCAGATGATCAGATAAAGGTAGCGCTTGTCTCTCATGCTCTAACCTTTGTCTGAGGTCGTCCACTTCCATGTGCGTTAATAATTGTTGGATCCGAGCGGGTCCTAGCCCAGATACAGCACAAACAACTAACCAATCGACCAAATTTTCAGAGATTATAGACCTCTTAAGGCTAAAGATTCAGGGGCGATTAACTTATCGTCAACACGAACAGGCCGCTCAGTGGAGACAATCAAACCTAAGCTCGCCTTATCAAACACTTTAAACACTAACAACTTACCATGATAAACATCCGGCATCTTAACTGCACGATCCGAAGAGACTGACGCCATTAGGTTATCATAGGCAGTACGTTCAATTGCAGGAACCGGCATACCATCATTGTTGATAACAATAACCTCCCCATCACGGTAAATAGAAAATACCACCCCAGGCTCGACGCCATCCTGAGTGCCTTTATCTAAGTACACGACATTCAACTTACCCGCTTCACGCAAATTTGATTCTGTTGCTAACACTAAAGCTGGTATCTTTAATTCCGCAGGTTTAGGAGTAAAGTAAGCTGACATCAAGGAATCACTTTCCATCGGCAATACTCTGAAGCCCGCTTTGGTTTCGCGAAAGCTCGTTAGCAACTTAATTTTTGAAACCTTACCAGACTCAATCACTTGCCCAGTAGACGACAAAATGGCTTCTTGTCCTAACGCTTCGCCTGACTCTTTATTGAAAAACTCGCGACCGCGTTCGTAAATACCATATTTTTGGTTTATTGGCAGTTCAGCATCAATATAAATCACATCACCCACAATATGGTGACGCGATGGACTTTCACCTGCCAGCACCATAGGTTGCTCAGTAAGCCAGTGAGTCTCGACGACCCGATTCTGCACTAAATATTGTTCAATCAAGGCTAAATCAACGGCTGGAATAGCATTACTCTTAGCAATGACACGTCCCTCGGGACTCTTTCTTACATGGGGTTTAGCACTATCAACAGTAGCACCATTACGCACAAGGCGGGGCTGACCATCAATAAATACCAGAGTGAGTTGATCGCCAGGGTAAATAAGGTGGGGATTAGCAATTTGTGGGTTTACATCCCAAAGACTTGGCCATTTCCATGGGTCATTCAGAAACGCGGCGGAGATATCCCAAAGAGTATCGCCCTTTTTCACTACATATGACTCAGGATGCCCCGCCTTAAGCGTCAGGGTATCTGCGGCAACAAACGTGCAATTGAATGTCATTAACGCGAGTAAAATTAACCGTTTCATGGGTATTTCCATGTTGTTTAACTCTTAGTTTGAGCTTTTACTGTTATTGGTAGGCACTAAAGATTAAAATTAACTCATTAGCATCAGTCAGTATAACTAACTGGCAGAGATTTGACAGACTTGTTAAGAGTTTATGTATGACACTATTAAAAGTATTACAATTCCCTGACGAAAGATTACGAACACAAGCCACACCCATCACAGAGTTTAATGCCGAGCTGCAGACTCAAATTGATGATATGTTCGAAACCATGTACCAAGAAAAAGGTATCGGTCTGGCCGCGACCCAAGTTGATTACCATAAACAACTTATTGTCATGGACTTACAGGATGAAGTCGAACGACCTAAAGTGTTTATCAATCCCGAAATTATCACCAGCAGCGGTGACTTCTGTAATGAAGAAGGTTGCCTGTCGGTTCCGGGGATTTACGCCAAAGTCGATCGCGCCGAATTTGTCACGGTAAAAGCCTTAGACAGGCACGGTAACGAATTTATAGTTGAGGCCGATGAGCTATTTGCCATTTGTATTCAACACGAAATGGATCACCTCAAAGGCAAATTGTTTGTCGATTATTTGTCGCCGCTAAAACGTCAGCGGATCAAACAAAAACTTGAAAAAGCGGCCCGATTGGACGCCAAAGAAGCATAGGATCAGATTTGAAACCACTCAACATCATCTTTGCCGGAACACCGGATTTTGCCGCTCGCCACTTACAAGCACTTTTAAACTCACACCACAATGTGATTGGCGTTTACACTCAGCCCGATAGACCCGCTGGCCGCGGCAAGAAACTGACCGCCAGCCCAGTAAAAGAACTCGCTATCGCCAATAGTATTCCAGTGTTTCAACCCGGCTCATTACGTAAAGAACCCGCGCAACAAGAACTTGCCGCACTCAACGCCGATATCATGGTGGTCGTCGCTTACGGTCTGATCTTGCCAAAAGTCGTATTAGATACACCGCGTTTAGGTTGTATTAACGTTCATGGTTCTATTTTGCCACGCTGGCGCGGTGCAGCACCGATCCAACGCGCACTTTGGGCCGGCGACAAAGAAACTGGCGTAACCGTTATGCAGATGGATGTGGGTTTAGATACTGGTGACATGCTGCTTAAAACCTATCTGCCGATCGAAGATAACGACACGTCAGCCAGCCTTTACGAGAAACTGGCAGAACAAGGTCCCGTTGCCCTATTGCAAGCACTCGAAGGTTTGGAAAATGGCACCTTAGCCGCTGAAAAACAAGATGAAGCCTTAGCAAACTACGCAGAAAAACTCAGCAAAGAAGAAGCCAGACTCGACTGGAATAAATCCGCTAAACAGTTATGGCAAGAAGTCCGCGCCTTTAATCCTTGGCCTGTGAGTTACTTTGAGCACCAAGGTAACACTATTAAAGTGTGGCAAACTCAAGTCAGCGAAACCACCAGCACAGCCGCTCCAGGCACTATTATCAGCGCCAGCAAAAAAGGCATAGACGTCGCCACCGCTGATGGTGTGTTAACCCTGCTGAGTATGCAGCTTCCGGGGAAAAAGCCACTCAATGTTGCCGATATTCTCAATGCTCGAGGTGAATGGTTTAGCCCGAATACTCGCCTCGCAAACGAGGCACAATAATCATGAACTTGCGCGCGCTAGCTGCGAAAGCCATCTTCGAAGTATTAGAAAAAGGCGTGTCACTGTCAGTGGCATTGCCTGATCAACAAAAACATCTTGCCAGTGGCAAAGATAAAGCCCTACTTGCCGAGATCTGCTACGGCGTGATGCGCACTCTGCCGCAAATAGAAAAACGCATCAGTGAATGCCTAGCGAAACCACTCAAAGGTAAGCAAAGGATTATCCACCAGCTACTGATCGTAGGTTGCTATCAACTGTACTTCACTCGTATTCCAAGCCACGCCGCAATTTCAGAAACCGCCGAAGCCTGTCGCCAATTAAAATTTGAAGGCATGGTCAAAGTGGTTAATGGTGTACTGCGCAATATTCAGCGCCAGCTATCGCCACTAAGTACTGGATCAGATACCTTAAGCTATAACACACCCGCTTGGTTAATTAAGCGCTTAAAAGAAGCCTATCCCGAGCAATGGCAAGACATCATTCAACAAAGCCATGAACGCCCGCCCATGTGGCTGCGTAACAATCGCTTATCCCAGAGCCGTGCCGAATACCTCGCAGCCCTAGCCGAAATCGACATTGAAGCGAGCGAAGGCAGCAGTGCCGATGCCATTCTCCTAGCGCATCCAAAGGATGTCGCCACACTGCCACACTTTCATGAAGGTGCAGCATCAGTGCAAGATGGCGCGGCACAATGGGCGGCGACCTT
Organism: Shewanella sp. SM71; assembly: GCF_025653905.1. NCBI lineage: Bacteria > Pseudomonadati > Pseudomonadota > Gammaproteobacteria > Alteromonadales > Shewanellaceae > Shewanella > Shewanella sp. SM71. Next base: position 57,024 of record NZ_JAKKRW010000027.1, on the reverse strand, counting down.
ACTAGCCCCGCAAGCGAATGAATTAATACTCGATGCCTGCGCGGCACCCGGTGGCAAAAGTTGTCACTTACTCGAACTTGAGCCGAGTATCAAATTAGTGGCTGTTGATTTTGATGCCAAACGCCTTGAGCGTGTGCAACAGAACCTTGACCGCTTATCATTAAAAGCGGAGCTTATCCATGGTGATGCGGCCAACATAGACTCATGGTGGCAAGGCGGACAATTTGATCGTATCTTACTGGACGCGCCTTGCTCAGCCACGGGAGTTATCCGCCGCCATCCCGATATTAAATGGTTGCGAAAAAACCATGACATCGAAGAGTTGGCTGAACTACAACAGCAAATTCTCGATCATTGCTGGAAGTGGCTAAAACCCGGTGGCACGCTTCTTTATGCCACTTGTTCGATTTTACCGCAGGAAAACCGCGACCAGATCAGTGCGTTTTTAGATAGAACGGTAGATGCTAAGCTAGACACACTTGCCCAGCAAAATTCGCCACAGGATATAGGTTGGCAAATCACGCCAGGACAAGACAATATGGATGGGTTTTATTATGCCCGTTTATTGAAAGCGACTGATTAGGAAGTAAGCAAGGCCATGAAAATTATCATATTAGGTGCGGGTCAAGTTGGGGGAACCTTGGCCGAAAATTTGGTGGGTGAGAACAATGACATCACCATTGTCGATTATGACAAATCCAGATTACGCGCCCTGCAAGATAAATATGACCTTCGCGTCGTAGCGGGCCATGCCGCTCACCCTGATGTGCTCAGAGAAGCTGGCGCAGAAGATGCCGACATGCTTATCGCCGTAACCAATAGTGATGAATGCAATATGGCTGCCTGCCAGATTGCCTATACCCTTTTTGGTACGCCGACTAAAATTGCCCGTATCCGCTCAGAACCGTATTTGGCGATGCGCGATAAACTCTTTATCGACAGTGAAACCAAAAATAGCGACGGTCGCCCCCGCGGCGGCTTCGTAATCGATGAATTAATCGCCCCTGAACAGTTAGTGACCGCTTACATCCAGCGACTCGTAGAATATCCAGGCGCATTACAAGTGCTTGAATTTGCCGAAGGCCGCTTGAGCCTAGTGGCTGTTCGAGCCTATTACGGCGGCCCACTGGTGGGAAATGCATTAGCGGCACTTCGCGAGCATATGCCCAATATTGATACCCGGGTCGCGGCGATCTTCCGCCAAGGCCGCGCTATTATGCCTCGCGGAACGACCATTATCGAAGCCGATGATGAAGTCTTCTTCGTTGCAGACAGTCGCCACATTCGCGCTGTCATGAGCGAAATGCAAAAGCTCGATAACTCCTACCGCAACATTATGATCGCCGGTGGCGGTAACATAGGCCTAGGTTTAGCAAAACGCCTTGAGCGCACCCACTCGGTCAAACTAATTGAGCATAAATTAGAACGTGCAGAAGCATTATCGGAGCAGTTGGAAAATACCACAGTGTTCTGCGGTGATGCCTCAGATCAAGAATTACTGCTCGAAGAACACATAGACCAAACCGACGTATTTATTGCGGTCACCAATGACGACGAAGCCAATATTATGTCCGCCCTGCTAGCAAAACGTATGGGCGCGAAAAAGGTCATGGTGCTTATTCAACGCGAAGCCTATGTGGATATAGTGCAAGAAGCCAACATCGATATTGCAATCTCACCACAACAAGCGACTATTTCGGCACTATTAACTCATATTCGTCAGGGTGATATCTGTAACGTTTACTCTCTACGTCGTGGGGCGGCCGAGGCAATTGAAGCTATCGCCCACGGAGATGCCAGCACTTCTAAAGTCGTTGGCAAAGCCATTGGTGATATTAAGTTGCCACCGGGGACAACGATTGGCGCTATTGTCCGCAATGATGAAGTGCTGATGGCCCACGACAAAACCGTGATAGAGCAAGGAGATCACGTGATCTTGTTCTTAGTGAATAAAAAGTTTGTCGGCGAAGTCGAGAAGCTTTTCCAACCAAGTGCTTTCTTCTTCTAAGAACCTTAGTAAGCCAACTTATGCTGAACTTTAGACCGCTATTGTTTATTTTAGGGCTGTTTTTGTCCATGCTGACAGCTTTCATGCTGATCCCACTGCTCCTCGCCGCATACAAAGGTGAGGAAACTGTGGGCTCTTTTATGGTGTCGGCATTAGTCACAGGCATTAGCTCAAGCCTGTGTTTACACAATGGCCAAAGCAAAAGCATTAACCTCAATATCCGCGATATGTTCCTGCTAACCAGCCTAACGTGGTTGATCGTAAGCCTATTCGCGGCAATGCCATTTACCCTTTATCACGGTATTGGTTATACCGACGCCTTCTTTGAAACCATGTCCGGCATCACGACCACAGGTTCTACTGTACTCTCAGGGTTGGATACTATGGATCACAGTATCTTAATCTGGCGCTCTTTATTGCAATGGCTAGGTGGGATTGGTTTTATCGTAATGGCGGTGGCGATTCTGCCCTTCTTAAACGTTGGCGGGATGCGGCTATTCCGCACTGAATCATCCGATTGGAGCGATAAAGCAGTGCCTCGCACCCAAAGCATGGCTAAGTATTTATTCTTTATATATATTTTACTAACGAGTATCTGCTGTGTTGCCTATCATCTGGCTGGAATGACTTGGTTTCAGGCCATCAATCATGCAATGACCACCCTCTCGACTGGTGGCTACTCGACCTCAGATAGCTCAATGGCGGCGTTCTCCAACTCTGCACACTGGGTTGGGATTTTCTTTATGGCAGCAGGTGGCTTGCCACTGCTCATGTTTGTACAAACCATACAGCAAAGGGATCTACGGATTTGGAACGATGCTCAGGTCAAAGGCTTCTTATTTTTCCTCACATTTGTATCTTGTTCTATTGGCTTCTGGCTGTGGCAAACCCGCGACATTGAGCTTCTAGATGCACTGCGTTTATCCAGCTTTAACGTGGTATCGGTAGTCACCACTACAGGTTATGGCTTAACGGACTACGGTGCTTGGGGCGCCTTTGCCAATATCGCCTTCCTGTTTTTAATGTTTGTCGGTAGTTGCTCTGGTTCCACTTCGGGCGGGATTAAGATCTTCCGTTTTCAAATTGCTGGGGCCATTATGCGCGAGCAATTGAAACAGCAATGTCATCCAAACGGTATCTTTAGGGAACGTTACAACAACCGCATCATCAGTGATGATATCGTGCGCTCTCTGATCACTTTCGTACTGCTGTTTGTGATGGTGATTGTGGGCTTGTCAGTGATTTTAGTGCTCACGGGTCTTGATCCTATGACCAGTTTCACTGGCGCGATTACGGCAGTCACTAACGTTGGCCCTGGTTTAGGCCCGATTATTGGACCTGTAGGTAACTTCTCAACGCTACCCGATGTCGCTAAATGGGCGTTGTCACTCGGCATGCTCCTCGGTCGTTTAGAAATCTTAACCGTGGCGGTGTTGTTCCACCCGAGTTTCTGGAAGTACTAATTCAGTAGAGCTTGAATACTAAAAAGGCGCTTAACTTGTTAAGCGCCTTTTTTATTAAGCTGTTGCAGTAACGTCAGCTAATTCCAATAGATGATCAGCATAAACTTTCACATCTGCCCAGTCGGTATAATCGATAACTGACTTAGGATCAGTTGGACCCTTAGTCATCTTCATAATCAACTGAATCGCCAATCTGTCATACCAAGGCCATGAAGGATAATCCACTTTGCCCGCAATAATTTTAAGATCAGCAGGCGTCCATGGCGATAACGCAATGAACTTTTGCAGATATTTATTATTTGCAGGGATACGTTTTTCAGGATTTCTCGCCACAACATTGACGCAGAAAAAACTGTTTGGCAATGCGCCCAGAGCCTGTGCATGCTGCTCAATAAATTGAAAAACGCTCTTATCATAGGTGCCATAGAGCACGCAGGCACCTAAGGCAACGACATCATAATCAGGCCAATTAATACAAGTTGCGGCAGCACTGTTGATATCGATGAGGTCAACCTTAGCGTCACGAAATCTTAATTGCTCGGCAATTGCACTGGCAATCTTGGCCGTATGGCCACCACGGGTAAAATAAAGTACGAGGACGCGTGTCATAGGCAATTCCCGATCCACTGAGTAATACCACCATTGTGGCAAGGTTACGTTAAATAAACCTCTGATAGGATCACAAATCAGTCGTATCTCATATTCTGAGATGCAAAAATTGAGATCTGCATTGCCGAGCAGTATGATTGCGTAAACACATGTGTTCAATTAGAATTATCTAATCAAAAGCGATAAAGTGAGTGACCTTATGCAAAATGATATAGATGTAGATGCAATGGTAACTAATGCGGAAAGTGCGGCTAAATGGCTCAAGGCCATAGCGAACCCTTATCGCCTAATGATTTTATGTCTATTACTAGACAAAGAGTTGAGCGTAACCGAGCTCAACGCCACAGTGCCATTAAGCCAGTCGGCTCTATCCCAGCATTTAGCCGTATTACGCGCAGAAGATCTCGTGGATACCCGTAAGAGCTCGCAAATTGTTTACTATAAACTCAAGAACGAGCAAGTCACCCAAGTGATTTCGATTCTGCATAGCCGCTACTGCGCAGCCTAACACTGTAAAATTAGCCTAAATTTAAGCCCTAACCTCTTGCAAGTGATTAGGGCTTAATGGTTTTTAATGTCGGCTAAAACGGTTACCGAAGGCATCGACTTTTGCCCAATCGGTAAACTCAAAAGTACCTGTAATATCAGTTGGCCCTTTAGTCAACCACATGATAAAACGTATCATGGTCCGGTCGAAGAAACCGTATTTAGGGTAATCAATCTTGCCCGCAAACACTTCTAACAGCTGGGGTTGCCACAGTGAAAGCTTGAGAAACTTTTGCATATAAGGATTGGTTTCAGGCGTATTTTTTAAGGGTTTGCGCGCCACTACGTTAACGGTAAAAAAACCATTAATCTTAGTATCTAGCACTGCATGGTGGCGATTCACATACTGATAAAGCTCTGGTCTATGTTTACCATAGCGAATACTGGCACCAATCAGCACTTTATCAAAATCCACTAAGCTCAACGCTTCCGCCTGCTCTAATGTGGCGAGCGAAACCTGCTCTCCCGCCTGTTCAGCAATCGTCTTCATTTTTTGGCAAATTGCCAATGTTTGGCCATCTATCGTCGAATAGATTATTAACGTCTGCATGATTAATTCTTCCAAAAAGTTGGCGTAAACAAAATCAGTAAGGTAAATACTTCGAGGCGACCAAACAGCATAGCCACGACCAATACCCACTTGGCTCCATCACCAATACTGGCATAATTGCTCGCTACCTCACCTAAACCTGGGCCTAGGTTGTTTAAGCATGCCGCCGTGGCACTAAAAGCCGTAATATCATCTAATCCCATCGCCATGAGTGCAAGCATACAAATCACAAACACCAGCGCATAGGCAGAAAAGAATCCCCAAACAGCATCAACCACGCGGTCGGGTAAGGCTTTAGAGCCAATCCTAATCGAAAACATTGCCTTAGGGTGAACGAGTCGTTTCAATTCACGGGAACCCTGTAACAGCAGTAAAATTACTCGAATGACCTTAATCCCACCCGCAGTTGAGCCACCACAGCCACCGATAAAACTCGAAAACATTAATAGTATGGGTAAAAATAATGGCCACAGATGGAAGCTATCAGTGCCAAATCCAGCCGTAGTGGCAACTGAAACTGCCTGAAATAAAGCATGATCTAAGGTTTCTTCTGGCGAATCATAAATACCAGAACGATAAAGCGTGAAGAAACAAATCGCGGTGAGAATAAGTTGAATCGCCACCAGCATCTTAAATTCAGCATCTTTAAAATAGACTCTAACGTTAATCCCACGTCGTGAAAATGCCGCAAAATGCACGCTAAAGTTAACCGCAGAAACAATTAAAAAGAACACACAAATAAGATTAATAGTAGGACTATCGAAATAGCCCATACTGGCATCGTGGGTCGAAAAACCTCCGATGGCTATGGTCGAAAATGAATGACAAATGGCGTCAAAAATACTCATGCCCGCCCACCAATAAGCCGTCGCGCAGGAAATCGTTAGCAGTAAATAGATATACCACAGTGCTTTAGCAGTTTCGGCTATCCGCGGGGTCATCTTACTGTCTTTCACTGGCCCCGGAATTTCTGCGCGATAAAGCTGCATTCCTCCCACACCGAGCACAGGTAAAATAGCCACTGCGAGCACAATAATCCCCATGCCGCCAAGCCATTGCAGCATATGGCGGTAAAACAAAATGGCCTTAGGTAGGAAATCGAGCCCGACAATAACAGTGGCTCCGGTGGTGGTTAACGCAGAAAAAGATTCAAAGAAGCTGTCTGTCCAGCTTAAGTCTGGCTGACTCGAAAAGATAAACGGCAAGGCACCAATAGAACCCAGTACAGTCCAGAACAGCACGACAATCAGGAAGCCCTCTCGAGTACGCAATTCTTCTTTGCAGTGGCGGTTCGGATACCAGAGCCAAAAACCAATAAATAGGCTAACAAAAAATGCCTGCATAAACGCCGTGCCGCCGCCATCGTTATACCAAACAGCGATCAGTGCTGGTGGCAGCATAGTGATTGAAAATAAACCAATCAGCAGGCCTATGATTCTAATTATGGTTGTATATTGCATTACGCGAGTTCAATTATTCCATTGGCTGTAAAGGTATTTTCAGCATTTGGGCTATTTTGGCATAATTTACGCAGGCATCACAGCTCAAACTCGGGCCTCAAACTTCCTTGACTCAGTGTCGCCAGCGACTCACAAAGCCATGCCTGTTGCTCTCGCCCTATCTCAAACACAATATCGACCGCTGTGGCAAATTGCTTATCAATGATCACGGCATCCACTTGCTGTAATAGATGCTCGACATCGCGCAGCTGCGCATAATCACAATGCAACTTGGCGGGATACCGTAACTGTTTGAGTTGCGTCGGTAATTGAATCAAGCCTTGCCTTAAGCCCGACGTATAAGCCCGAACGAGTCCACCTACGCCTAGCTTAGTACCGCCATAGTAACGCACGACAACAGCGCCAACTTCGCCAATATGTGCCCCTTGCAACACAGCTAACATAGGGCGGCCTGCACTGCCAGCGGGCTCACCGTCATCACTCGAACCAATCAAGACGCTATCATCCGGTGCGCCAGCAACAAAAGCTGAGCAATAGTGGCTTGCGCCGGGATAGTCACGCTTTATGTCAGTAAGTACTAACTTTAATTTATCGACACTATCGCAATGAAAGAGAAAAGAGATAAAGCGACTATGCTTTATCTCTTCTTCAATGACGATTTCATCACAGGGAACGTTATAACTTTCGAGCACGAATTCGCCCTAATCTATTTTCAAACATCAATCGGCTAAGCCGAGCTCACGGGTCATGTTCTCGTTTCTATCTTGATGCACTATGACGTTATCTTCGATACGAATACCGCCAAAAGGCCTTAACTCATCAACCGTTTGCCAGTTGATCTGCAGGCCACGACTATCTTGTTTAAGCTCATTGAGCAAAGTATCTATAATGTATAACCCAGGTTCCATGGTCAGCACTTGGTTTGGCGCTAAAATGCGGGTGCAGCGCAAGAATGGGTGGGCCTCGGGCGCCGCGATATGGGTACCGCGCTCATCGTGGGAGAAGCCACCCACATCATGTACTTGTAAACCTAACATGTGGCCTAAACCATGGGGGAAGAAAGCACTGGTAATGCCTTGATCAACCAAACCTTGGGCATCACCCGTGGCTAAATCAAAATCCAATAGCATTTGCGCGACTTTAGCATGAGTCGCTAAGTGTAAATCAGGATAACGAACGCCGGGGCGCATCATGTCGATGAGTTCAAGCTGCGCCTTATTCATCGCAGCGATCAACTCATCAAAACGATTCTTCTCGAATGCATAGGTTCTAGTGATATCAGACGCATAACCAAAGTAGCTCGCGCCCGCATCGATAAGAAAAGACAAACGTTTCGCAGGGCTTTGATGCTCGAGCGCGGTGTAATGCAAAATCGCCGCATTTTGATTAAGAGCGATAATATTGCCGTAGGGCACTTCATTTTCGCTCTGACCCACGGCAGATAAATAATGCTGTTGGATCTCAAACTCACTCGCACCGTTATAAAACGCATTTTTAGCCGCCAAATGTCCCTGCACCGCAATTTGGTTGGCGCGGCGCATACATTCCAGCTCATATTCAGTTTTAGTGGTTCTGTGGTAATGCAAATAGCTCATCACAGCATCGGGATTGCGACTAGTAAAACCCAGCACTTCGGCTACATCTAAATGCTCACCCAAATAAGCCCAATTAACTGTGTCTTTAGGTAACAGCTCAGCAACCTTATCGGCCTTAGTTAACAGCTTAATATCAAAATGCTCGGTCCAGAACATATCCGGCACATCGGATACTTTGTGCCAAAAATCCACAGGACGATAAAAAATCAGCTGCGGCTTATCGCGACCATTGACGACTAACCAGCAATTCGGATTATCTAACACTGGCAACCATGCCTTGAAGTGCGGGTTTGCTTTAAAGGGATAATTGATATCATCCAAAAACATCCGATGCGGCTGACCCGAATGGATCACTAAACCAGACAAGGCTTCTCGAGACAAAATCTCTGCGACTCGGCGGTTTAACTCGGCAATATGGGCACGATAGTGATGAGTCAACTGATCCATTTGTCATCTCCTGCAATGAATAAAAGTTAATATTATGAGCCAAATTTGCCCACATAATCTTAATCTGATCATGAACAACAGATTCAATCAAAACGTTAAACTGTCACTCAATCTAAAATACATGGCTGCTGAATAAAGAACATTAAAGCGATAACATCATGATTATTTTTAATAATTCTATTCAACCCTAGCATGGCTGCAGCGTTTAAACGTCTAAGGAAAACAGCCACAAAGACCTATTTATCCGCAAAGTGATTTAACGCATTCTAGGTGTTCTACACTCTGTGCAGTGTATCACAAAGGTGAAAAATCACTCTAGCCGACATGAAATTAAACAGTCGTTTAAATTGGGTGTTGTAATTTATCGAATTTCGAAGCACACTGGCACACAACTGGTCAAATGATGGCCGAAGCTGCTGTGAGATAGAGAGTCGTACTAGCACCAACACATAATGGTGGGTATCACTTTTAAGCCAAAAGGAAGCAAGCAATGATCTACCAAAGTCCTACAATTCAAGTTGAGTTACTCGAGGATAATATTGCCAAGCTGTGCTTTAACGCACCCGGTTCGGTGAACAAATTCGACAGAGAAACCCTCGCTTCGCTCGATGCCGCATTAGACAGCATCAAGCAAAATTCCAATATCAAAGCGTTAGTGCTGACCTCCAGTAAAGATACCTTTATTGTGGGTGCCGACATTACCGAATTTTTAGGCCTATTTGCACAAGATGACGCCGTACTACTCTCTTGGGTTGAACAAGCCAACGCAGTCTTCAATAAACTCGAAGACTTGCCTTTCCCAACTGCATCTGCAATCAAAGGCTTTGCCTTAGGTGGCGGCTGTGAAACCATTCTGGCAACGGATTTTCGTATCGCAGATACCACAGCCAAAATCGGTTTACCTGAAACTAAACTCGGCATCATCCCAGGCTTTGGCGGCACAGTTCGTCTGCCACGTGTAATTGGTGCAGATAACGCACTCGAGTGGATCACCACAGGTAACGACCAACGCGCTGAAGATGCACTGAAAGTCGGTGCTGTAGATGCCGTGGTTGCACCAGAAGCATTAGAAGCGGCTGCGATTCAAATGCTCAAAGATGCTGTTGCTGAAAAGTTAGATTGGCAAGCGCGTCGTAACCGCAAGCTGTCTGCCCTAACGCTGCCAAAACTTGAAGCCATGATGTCATTTACCACAGCTAAAGGCATGGTGTTTGCTGTTGCGGGTAAACACTACCCAGCACCAATGGCCGCAGTAAGCGTAATTGAGCAAGCATCAACTAAAGGCCGCACCGAAGCACTGCAAATCGAACATCAAGCCTTTATCAAGCTCGCTAAAACTGACGTTGCTAAAGCGCTTATCGGTATCTTCCTTAATGATCAATTCGTTAAAGGCAAAGCGAAAAAAGCGGGTAAATTAGCCAAAGAAGTGAAAAACGCTGCCGTATTAGGTGCTGGCATTATGGGCGGCGGTATCGCCTACCAAAGCGCCAGCAAAGGCACACCGATTGTCATGAAAGACATTGCCCAGCCAGCATTAGATTTAGGCCTCAATGAAGCCGCCAAACTGCTGTCTGCCCAAGTTGCTCGTGGTCGTTCAACGCCAGAAAAAATGGCCAAAGTGCTGAACAACATCACGCCTTCATTAGATTATGCTGCGCTCAAACACAGTGATGTCGTCGTTGAAGCCGTTGTTGAACATCCAAAAGTTAAAGCACAGGTTTTAGCCGAAGTTGAAGGTTATGTGAGTGAAGATGCGATTATCGCGTCAAACACCTCAACGATTTCAATCAACTTGCTCGCTAAGAGCATGAAGAAACCTGAGCGTTTCTGCGGTATGCATTTCTTCAACCCAGTGCACAAAATGCCGTTGGTCGAAGTTATCCGTGGCGAGCACAGCTCTGAAGAAACCATCGCCTCTGTTGTGGCTTACGCCAGCAAAATGGGCAAAACGCCAATCGTGGTAAACGATTGCCCAGGCTTCTTCGTTAACCGCGTACTCTTCCCTTACTTTGCAGGCTTTAACGGCTTACTTGCCGAAGGTGGCGACTTTGCTGCAATCGACAAGGTAATGGAAAAACAATTCGGTTGGCCAATGGGCCCTGCTTACCTGCTCGACGTAGTGGGTTTAGACACAGGTCATCACGCCCAAGCCGTTATGGCTGAAGGTTTCCCTGATCGCATGGGTAAATCAGGCACTGATGCGATTGATGTGATGTTTGAGAACAAACGTCTTGGCCAGAAAAATGGCAAAGGTTTCTATGTCTATTCAGTCGATAGCCGTGGTAAACCGAAGAAAGATGTCGATCCAACGAGCTACGGCCTATTGAAAGCGGCCTTTGGCGAATTAAAAGTCTTTGAAGCCGATGACATTATTGCCCGTACTATGATCCCTATGATCATCGAAACCGTGCGCTGTTTAGAAGAAGGTATTGTCGCATCACCAGCCGAAGCGGATATGGGCCTAGTTTATGGCTTAGGTTTCCCGCCATTCAGAGGCGGCGTGTTCCGTTATTTGGATACCATGGGTGTCGCAAACTTTGTGGCCTTAGCAGACAAATATGCTCACTTGGGCGGTCTGTATCAAGTCACAGATGCGATGCGTACATTAGCAGCCAATAACGGTAGCTACTACCAAGCCTAATTAGCGGGAAAGGAATTTAATCATGAAACAAGCTGTTATCGTAGACTGCATCCGTACTCCGATGGGCCGCTCAAAGGCTGGCGTATTTCGTAATGTACGTGCAGAAACTCTGTCTGCCGAATTGATGAAAGGTCTGTTACTGCGTAATCCGCAACTCGACCCAAACCTAATTGAAGACGTGATTTGGGGTTGTGTGCAACAAACCCTAGAGCAAGGCTTCAACATTGCCCGTAATGCTTCACTATTAGCCGGCATTCCAAAGACCGCTGGCGCTGTGACGGTTAACCGCCTATGTGGTTCGTCAATGGATGCTATCCATCAAGCTGCGCGGGCGATTATGACAGGCATGGGCGACACCTTTATTATTGGTGGCGTAGAACACATGGGCCACGTGCCGATGAGCCATGGTGTCGACTTCCACCCAGGTCTTGCTAATAACGTGGCAAAAGCCTCTGGCATGATGGGGTTAACTGCTGAAATGCTGGGTAAACTGCACGGTATTACCCGTGAACAGCAAGATGCTTTTGCAGTACGTTCTCATCAACGTGCTTATGCTGCGACGATTGAAGGCCGTTTTGCCAAGGAAATCTATGGCATTGAAGGTCACGATGCTAACGGTGCCTTAATTAAAGTACTGCAAGACGAAGTGATCCGCCCAGAAACGACTATGGAATCTCTAGCAGCACTGCGTCCGGTATTTGATCCAGTCAACGGTACTGTCACTGCGGGTACTTCTTCTGCACTGTCTGATGGCGCTTCAGCCATGTTAATCATGGAAGAATCTAAAGCGCGCGCACTTGGCTTGCCGATTCGTGCACGTATTCGCTCTATGGCGGTTGCGGGTTGTGATGCGGCTATCATGGGTTACGGCCCAGTGCCAGCCACGCAAAAAGCGCTGGCTCGTGCCGGTATCACAGTTGCCGATTTAGATGTGATTGAACTGAACGAAGCGTTTGCAGCTCAGTCTTTACCTTGTGTAAAAGATTTAGGCTTAGCGGATGTGGTTGACGACAAAATCAACCTCAACGGCGGTGCGATTGCATTAGGTCACCCACTGGGTTGTTCAGGTGCACGTATCTCTACGACGCTGATCAACTTGATGGAAGACAAAGACGCGACCTTAGGTTTAGCGACCATGTGTATTGGTTTAGGCCAAGGTATCGCCACTGTGTTCGAACGCGTTTAATTCGTTAATCGAATAATTATCAAAGCCGGAACTTGTTCCGGTTTTTTTTATGCCAAATCTTCTGCCATCGTAAATATTAATATTTCTCATTTCTTCTGCTGTTCATTTGAAAATCAGTCCGTTATCGACTTAACTACAAGGGCATTACTGGCTATTGTGGACGACAACAGGCAAGCAATCATCAGCCAAATCTAGGCAGTGTAGTGCAAGGATGCAATTCGTTGTTTTACCAGAGGAATGCCTGATGCTACAAACGGAACAGACCCTTTTCGAACAAATGCGGATCACTGAGTTGGAGATCGAGTCTCGTAAGGCGCTCTTCTCTTTTACTGGGGGGGATGTAAAGGCCCTACAATCCTTTAAGCCTATCATCGAAGAAAACATCGATAAAATCGTCGATGACTTTTACGGCTTACAAACCAGTGTGTCAGAAATTGCGCTCTTGATTGGAGACTCAGACACCCTTGCCCGCCTGCGTACCGCACAGAGAAGATATGTGCTTGATTTATTTAATGGTGTTTATGATCTTGAGTACGTAAACAATCGCCTACGGATTGGTTTAGTCCATAAACGCATTGGTGTTGAGCCCAAACTTTACCTGTCTGCGGTACACACACTCAAGGAGTTGATCTATGCAGTGATCAACGGCTCAGTACAAGATGTACGTCAAGCCGAACGTATTCGAGCCGCAATTGATAAACTCGTGCTGTTTGATGTCACACTAGTATTCGATACTTATATTCGCAGTTTAGTCTCCGAGATTGAGAACGCTAAAGATAAGGCCGAGAAATATGCCCAAAGCATGGAAAGCAAAGTCAAAGAGCGGACCCAGCAGTTAGAAGAACTCTCGCAAACCGATCCCTTAACAGGTTTGCTCAACGTAAGGCACTTACAAGAAACCGCAACTCGCATACTCAGAGCAGCCCAAAGACGCGCCGAGCCAGTATGTGTCATCTACTTAGATGTAGATGATTTTAAATTATTTAATGACACTCAAGGCCATAGATCAGGTGATGAAGTACTTTGTGCTGTCGCAAAAGCGATTAAAGAAACCACTCGTGCTGAAGATCATTGTTTTCGATATGGTGGAGATGAGTTCTGTATCATCATGCCTAATTGTCGTGAGGAACAAGCTCGCGAGAATTTCATCACTCGGTTTAATCAAAAAATAAAACTCAGTCTAAACAATATTTCCTTAAGCTTTGGCATTACAGATACTGGCCCCTATGAATATGAAGAAGCCAATAGCTTAATTCATAAAGCCGATCAAAAAATGTATAGCTACAAACGGGCGTCCAAATTGCAGCAACAAACTATGGCAGCTGCAAATGATTTAGCACCAGAGAATAGTACAGCTGTCATCCATCCAATCTCTCAATCTCAAAGCGCTGCTGATAAAGCCGTTGAGTAATGTTAATTACTATCAGCCATAAGTTTGTTCCACGTGGAACATTTTATCTCTAGCTTTGGTAACGACAAAAAGCACACCAATCAAACCACATCACAAATTGAGACCACCAACTTGGTTTATCATGGGGGCTGGAGTAACATTAGCTAATTCTGCTTAACCGTTCAGTAGAGGTAATATGAACGACGCTTTCTCAACCGCACAGCATAGGCTCGATGCACTTGGCTTACGTTGCCCAGAACCTGTAATGATGGTGCGTAAAACGGTAAGACAAATGGCTGCTGGCGAGACACTGCTGATCATTGCCGATGACCCTGCAACGACACGCGATATTCCAAGCTTCTGTGAGTTTATGGATCACACCCTTATCGCCAGCGAAACGGCTCAGACGCCATACCAATATTTGATCAAAAAAGGACTTTAAGTCGTATCGTTTTAGCGACTTAATCATTAAAAAAGGATGTGAGGAACTATGCCAAAACTGCTGGCAATTGCCTATAAAACTGTAAAGCGCGGCCCAATGAATGAGGTTCTCTGTGCCAATGTCACCCAGTTAAATGGTGTAGAGAAAGATGTATTTGGTCGTCCTGGCAAACGCCAAGTCACTGTGCTTTCCAAACTACAATGGCAACAAGCCTGTCGTGCTATCGAGGCAGAATTGCCTTGGACGACTCGCAGAGCAAATCTGCTCGTTGATGGTCTGGTATTTAGCAGCGCAGATGTTGGTAAACATTTACAGATTGGTGAGTTACTACTTGAAATTACAGGTGAGACCGATCCCTGTAAAAAAATGGAAATTGCACATGTCGGTTTAGAAGCCGCACTCACCCCAGATTGGCGAGGAGGTGTTACATGCAGGGTATTAAATGATGCCATGATCCACCTAGGTGATGAGATAGCAATTTTCTTTCCTCGCTAATCCAATCAGCCTATCTCAGCTAGTTATCCCTATTCCTCTATAAATAGAACCAAATAACTTGGTTCTATTTCTGTTGTCCCAATCCTAATATAAATATCAGCTTTCTAGCTCGAACATCAATTGAAACAGTATTTACGTTTTCCTTCCTATCTATTTATGCGATAACCACACCAAGTATTAACAAAACTTTATCTTGTGATTAATACCGCTCATGTAGCCCATAAGAACGATAACAGGAAGTGACATGTTGAACTCTAAACTTACCCCGCTTTATATTGCCCTCACTCTTGGGATGAATACCCTAGCAGTTAACGCCACAGAAACGAAAGAATCGACTTGGAATGTTAACGCTCCAGCGAATGCTCCCTTAGTGCAAGTCAAAGTTGATGTTAATGAAGGCACTTGGATGAACTTAAGTGTCAGTCCAGATGGTAAGCATATCGTCTTCGACTTACTCGGTGACATCTACCAAATTCCAGTAACAGGCGGTGAAGCTAAGCCATTAGCCCAAGGCATAGCTTGGCAGATGCAGCCCGTCTATAGCCCTGATGGCAAGCACATTGCTTTTACGTCCGATGGCGATGGTGGTGATAACATTTGGATTATGGATGCTGATGGTAAAAACCCAGGAACAGTTACCCAAGAAACCTTCAGACTGCTAAACAGTCCAGCTTGGAGCCCAGACTCCCAGTATCTGGTTGCCCGTAAGCACTTTACCGCCAGTCGTAGTTTGGGTGCGGGCGAAATGTGGCTATACCACGTTGCGGGTGGTGAAGGCGTCAAATTGACCGAACGCCCGAATGATGAGAAAGATTTAGGTGAACCCGCGTATTCTCCCGATGGTCGCTATATCTACTTTAGTCAGGATGACACGCCGGGTAAAACATTCCATTACTCAAAGGATTCGGTCAACGGTATCTACAAAATAAAACGCTACGATACTCAGACTGGTGAGATTGAAGTATTAATCGAAGGCACGGGTGGAGCGATTCGGCCAACGCCGAGCCCAGACGGCACTAAGCTCGCCTATATTAAGCGCGATGATTTCCAGTCATCACTCTACCTACTCGACCTTAAGTCAGGCGAGACGACTAAGCTGTTTGGCGAACTTGACCGTGATATGCAAGAGACTTGGGCCATTCATGGCGTCTACCCAACAATGGCATGGACTCAAGATAACAAGGATATTTTCTTCTGGGCCAAAGGAAAGATTAACCGCCTGAATGTTGCCAATAAAATGCTCACCGACATTCCTTTTAGTGTAAAAACCGAGTTAGCCGTACAGCCCTCAGTGCGCTTTAAGCAAGATATCGATAAAGACGTTTTCGATGTAAAAATGCTACGTATGGCGCAAGTCTCACCGGATGGCAACAAAGTCGTATTCGAAGCACTGGGTAAGATTTGGTTAAAATCCTTACCCGACGGCAGAATGTCACGCTTAACTGAGTTCGATAACAATATCGCGGAGCTTTATCCACAGTGGTCCCGCGATGGCAAAAATATTGTTTTCACCACTTGGAATGACCAAGACCAAGGCACAGTACAAGTGATTAGCGCTAAAGGGGGCAAACCTAAGCAGCTAACATCTGAGCCAGGAAAGTACGTAGAACCCACCTTTTCACCCGATGGTGAACTTGTTGTGTATCGTAAAACTCAAGGTGGTAATCTCACTCCGAGAACTTGGTCGCAGGAACCTGGACTTTATAAAGTCGATATCAAAGGTAAACAAAATAACAAGATCAGTGCAGATGGCTATCAAGCTCAATTCGGTGCCAATGCCGATCGCGTCTTTTTTATGAATAGCAGCGAAGATGAAACGCCACAGTTATCATCGATCAATTTAGACGGCTTCGATAAGCGGGTTCATTACAGCAGCAAACATGCGACTGAGTTTAGGGTTTCTCCCGATGGTGAGCAACTCGCCTTTGCTGAACGCTTTAAGGTTTGGGTAACGCCTTTTGCGAAACACGGCGAGACAGTTGAGATTGGTCCCAATGCCAACAATCTACCTGTAAGCCAATTGAGTACCCGTGCGGGCGAAAGTATCAGTTGGAACAGTAAAAGCGACCAACTATATTGGACTCTTGGCCCCGAGTTGTACCAAGCCAAGGTTGACACTCAATATCGCGACAAAGATGAAAAGGCACAACCAAGCATTATCGATTTAGGCTTTACCGAAAAGGCCGATGTTCCACGTGGAACAATCGCGTTTGTCGGTGGTAAAGTGATTACCATGGAAAATGACCAGGTAATTGATAATGGTGTGGTCATAGTTCAAGACAATCATATTGTCGCCGTAGGCGATGCCAATGTTACGATTCCCAAGGATGCGCAGATCATCGACATCAAAGGCAAATCCATTATGCCAGGACTATTCGATGCCCACGCCCATGGACCGCAAGCAGATGATGAAATCGTGCCACAACAGAACTGGGCGCTATATTCTGGCCTTTCCTTGGGTGTGACCACGATTCACGATCCATCGAATGACACCACAGAAATCTTTGCCGCATCTGAGCAACAAAAAGCAGGCAATATTGTTGGCCCACGAATATTCTCCACCGGCACCATACTTTATGGTGCCAATGCGCCTGGCTACACATCGCACATAGACTCACTAGATGATGCCAAGTTTCATCTTGAACGCCTGAAAAAAGTCGGGGCGTTTAGCGTAAAAAGCTATAACCAACCGCGCCGCAATCAGAGGCAGCAAGTTATCGCAGCCGCACGTGAACTCGAAATGATGGTTGTCCCTGAAGGTGGTAGCTTGCTGCAACATAATTTAAGCATGGTCGCCGATGGACATACTACGATTGAGCACTCTCTCCCCGTTGGTTCAATCTATAATGATATCAAACAGTTTTGGAGCCAAACTAAAGTCGGTTACACCCCAACCTTAGTGGTCGCCTATGGCGGTATTTCAGGCGAAAACTACTGGTATGATAAAACCGATGTGTGGGTCCATCCACGCCTATCCATGTATGTGCCAGCCGATATTTTACAAGCAAGATCAATGCGACGCCCCCATGCTCCAGATGGCCACTACAATCATTTCAATGTTGCAAAAGTCGCTAACGAGCTAAATAGGTTAGGGGTTCACCCAAATATTGGCGCCCACGGTCAGCGTGAAGGTTTAGCGGCACATTGGGAAATGTGGATGTTTGCCCAAGGCGGCATGAGCAATATGGAAGTGTTGAAAACGGCCACCATTAATCCAGCGACGACCTTTGGCATGGAACAGCAACTCGGTTCTATCAAAGAAGGTAAGCTCGCAGACTTGATCGTTATTGATGGTGATCCATTAGCCGACATTCGCGTTACCGACAAAGTCACTCATACTATGGTCAATGGTAAGTTATTTGATGCAGAGACTATGAATGAACTTAATGGGGATAAAGAACAGCGTAAGCCGTTTTTCTTTGAGAAACTCTAAGGGCTACTTTCAAGTCTGAGGAGAATAGCTTTCCTGTTGAGACCGTTTAAGTTTTACAAGATAAGTTTCAGCGAAGCTCAAAAAGCATGTTCCACGTGGAACATGCTTTTTTATATTTGGATACTCTACAAGAGTTTTCTTTAATATCAGTCAGCTCAACGATTAATGATTCTAGTGGCTATGCTCAGCACAAGAATCGACACAGGCCTGATAGGAAATACACTCGACAAGGTGATCGTTCACCATACCCACCGCCTGCATAAAGGCATAACAAATGGTTGGGCCGACAAAATTAAATCCAAGCTTCTTTAACGCTTTTGACATGGCTTCAGATTCTGGCGTTTGTGCCGGAACTTGCGACATTGCCCTAATCTGATTAACTATGGGTTTACCGCCCACAAAACTCCATAAAAAAGCAGAGAAATCCTTCCCATCGGCAGTATAGGCTAAATAACCTTTGGCATTCTTGATGATAGAGTTCACCTTCAAGCGATTGCGCACTATACCGGGATTCAACATGAGCTCCTCTACTTTCGCCTCATCGAAAGTCGCAATAATCTCAGGTTCAAAATTAGCAAAGGCCTGTTCATAGTTTTGTTGCTTCTTCAGGATAGTTATCCAAGATAATCCGGCCTGTTGACCATCTAAACACAACTTAGCAAACAGCTCCTTTGGATCATAAACAGGTCGCCCCCACACTTTGTCGTGATACTCACGATACAAGGGATCATCACTTACCCAGCCACAGCGGATCTCTTCCATGGTATATAACCTTATTGTTTTAATTAAGAAGGTAAAAAATAACCTACATAAGCAGATATCTACAAGGTATAATCGAACCCATTTTCTATTCAGGCTGACGGCAGTAGACAAGTAGACATGACGACAAAACACGACGTAAAAACATTTCAGGGTTTCATTCTCACCCTGCAGGAATATTGGGCACAGCAAGGCTGTGCAATTGTTCAACCTTTAGATATGGAAGTCGGCGCTGGTACATTCCACCCACAAACTTTCCTACGTTCTTTAGGGCCTGAACCTATGAGCAGTGCCTATGTGCAGCCATCGCGCCGCCCTACAGATGGTCGTTACGGTGAAAACCCTAACCGCCTGCAGCACTACTACCAGTTCCAAGTCGTGTTAAAACCTTCGCCTGACAATATTCAGGAGCTGTATTTAGGCTCACTGCAAGCACTGGGTATTGATACTCAAATCCACGATATCCGCTTTGTGGAAGATAACTGGGAATCACCAACACTAGGTGCTTGGGGCTTAGGCTGGGAAGTTTGGCTTAATGGTATGGAAGTGACTCAGTTTACTTACTTCCAACAGGTCGGCGGCATCGAATGCAGCCCAGTCACAGGTGAAATCACCTATGGCCTAGAGCGTCTGGCCATGTATATCCAAGGCGTTGATAGCGTTTATGATCTCGTATGGACCGATGGTCCACTGGGCCGAATCACCTATGGTGATGTGTTCCATCAAAATGAAGTCGAGCAATCGACCTATAACTTCGAACACGCCGATGTGGACTTTATGTTCACCCTGTTCGATCAGTGTGAAAAAATGTGTCAGCATTTATTGTCGCTAGAAAAACCTTTACCTCTGCCCGCCTACGAGCAAGTGATGAAAGCCTCACACGCCTTCAACCTGCTCGATGCCCGCCATGCCATTTCAGTGACTGAACGTCAGCGTTACATCTTACGCGTTCGTACTATGGCGAAAGCGGTCGCTGAATCTTATTATCAGGCACGCGAAGCGCTTGGCTTCCCAATGTGTAAGTAGAGGTAAAAACATGAATTTTGAAAACTTACTCATAGAGTTAGGCACAGAAGAGTTACCCCCTAAGTCACTGCGTAAACTGGCTGAATCCTTTTTAGCTAACTTTACCGAAGAACTCAGCAAAGCCGATTTAGCATTTAGCTCAGCCGTTTGGTACGCAGCGCCACGTCGTCTGGCGATTAACGTCACTGAACTTGCCCTTGCACAAGCCGACAAAGTGGTTGAGAAACGTGGCCCCGCCGTGAGTTCAGCCTTTGATGCTGAAGGTAAGCCAACTAAAGCCGCCGAAGGTTGGGCACGTGGTAATGGTATTACTGTTGAGCAAGCGGAACGTTTAGTTACAGATAAAGGCGAATGGTTAGTCCATAACGCCAAAGTTGAAGGCGTCGAAACAAAAAGTTTGATCGCTGCTATGGCTCAACGTGCACTCGATAAATTGCCCATTCCTAAGCCAATGCGTTGGGGTAATAATAAAACCCAATTTATTCGTCCTGTGCACACCGCGACTATGTTGTTAGGCAGTGAGTTGATTGAAGGTGAATTGCTGGGTATCAAATCAGCACGCACTGTTCGCGGTCACCGCTTTATGGGACTCAAGCAGTTTGAATTAGCTCATGCTGATCACTACCTTGCCGACCTGAAAGAAAAAGGCAAAGTCATCGCCGATTACGAAAGCCGTAAAACATTAATCAAAGCCGATGCCGAAAAAGCTGCCGCTAAGATTGGTGGTACAGCCGATATCGAAGAAAGTCTACTTGAAGAAGTCGCCTCTTTGGTTGAATGGCCAGTGGTATTGACCGCCAGCTTCGAAGAAAAATTCCTAGCCGTACCGTCTGAAGCTTTGGTCTACACCATGAAGGGCGATCAAAAATACTTCCCAGTTTTTGATGACGCGGGCAAGTTACTGCCAAACTTTATCTTTGTGACCAACATAGAATCTAAAGATCCTGCGCAAATTATCTCTGGTAACGAGAAAGTCGTTCGTCCACGTCTTGCCGACGCCGAGTTCTTTTTTAATACCGATAAAAAACACACGCTGGAATCGCGTTTACCTAGCTTAGAAACCGTCCTGTTCCAACAGCAGCTGGGTACATTAAAAGACAAAGTAAACCGTATATCTGCCCTCGCCGCCTTTATTGCCGAGCAAACTGGCGCGAATGCGGTTGATGCAGCCCGTGCAGGTTTGTTATCTAAAACCGATTTGATGACCAATATGGTGATGGAATTTACCGATACTCAAGGCACTATGGGCATGCATTACGCCCGCCTCGATGGTGAAACCGAAGCCGTTGCAGTTGCAATGGAAGAGCAATACAAGCCTAAGTTTTCTGGTGACACTGTGCCAAGTGCAGGTGTATCTTGCGCAGTCGCATTAGCAGATAAACTCGATACTTTAGTCGGTATCTTTGGTATTGGCCAAGCTCCTAAAGGCGCAGCCGATCCCTTTGCCCTACGCCGCGCAGCAATTGGCGTGCTACGTATCATAGTAGAAAACAAGCTACCACTTGATTTAGTTGATCTTATCGCTAAAGCACAAGCATTGCATGGCACTAACTTAAGCAACGCCAATACAAGCGACGAAGTGTTAGAGTTCTTAATGGCTCGCTTCCGCGCTTGGTATCAAGATAAAGGCATTGGTGTTGATGTGATCTTAGCCGTGCTAGCACGTCGCCCAACACGCCCAGCTGATTTTGATAGCCGTATCAATGCGGTATCACACTTTAGAAGCCTAGAAGCTTCTAGCACACTTGCGGCAGCGAACAAACGTGTATCGAACATTCTGGCTAAGGTTGAAGGTGCTTTACCGACAACGATCAATGCGAGTCTGTTAACCGAAGCCGCAGAACAAGCATTAGCGGCCAAGTTGAACGAGCTACAACCACTGCTGGCACCTTTGTTTGCCAATGCCGATTACCAACAAGCCTTAACCTTGTTAGCTGGCCTACGTGAAAGCGTGGATCAGTTCTTCGAAGATGTGATGGTAATGGCAGATGATGAAGCGTTGAAAAACAATCGTTTAGCATTGTTGAATAATCTACGCGAGCAGTTCCTACACGTCGCGGATATATCACTACTGCAATAATGATACTAAAGCTTTTAAAATTATCGCTTTATAAAAAACGCGCTACATAGCGCGTTTTTTATTGTCCAGATTTCTTATACCAAATGTATTAAATTGCCCAATCAAAACTGCGTCAGTTTTTGATGTAAGCCATCAAATTGAGTTTGATCTAAGTTAACTTGCTGCAGTAAATTCGCCAGTATCTCAGGGGATAATTGCCCTGCTTGATGCAGCATAGAAATCTCGCTAATCACATTCGCCCGCCACACCACAGCGGCGAGCCCCGCTTGCGGGCGCGAGTTCACACTGGCAAGCTTGTCTAATTCTGTTTCAAAGGTATTGGGTAACTGCCAATGCTTAGCAAGCAATGAACTCAAGGTTAACGATTTCGTCGTCATCACTTGTCTAAATAATCCAGAATTAGGCTGTTCTCCCGGCTCTGCCTGTACAAATGCATCAAGGAGCATTTTAAAAATGGCTAACTTGCCGACATCGTGTAATAGGCCCAATAAAAAAGCCGTATCTTGATCTTCATCGCTTAACTCACTGGCAAGAAAAGCAACCTGCATCGAATGGCGCCAAATTTCAGCCCCAAAACGACGGAAATAGATTGGTTTGATATCCAACATTTCACGCACTAAACAAGTGGTGACAAATTTTCTCAACTGTTCGCGGCCAAGTTGTACCAAAGCCTGCTGTAAACTGGTGATATCCCTATCGCTACGTTTAAACGCGGGAGAATTACACAGCTTAAGCACCTCCACACTCAATAAAGGATCTCGCTCGATAAGCGCTAATAGATCCTTAATATCAAATTGTGGGTCGGCCAATTTACGATCTAACTCCAATACCTTTGACGGCAGCTTTAACACTTTTTCGGCGATGACTTGTGGCGATGCTAAGGCCTGCTCTATCTCCGCCATTACCCGACGTTCAAGATTATTCGCTACACCACCAGTGTCCTTTACCCGTGTCGGAAACAACAAACTATAAAAGAGTGCAGATAAATCGACAGATACCACGCTAATGTCTTCGAGAGGTTTAGCTGGCTTTCGCGCAGATTCAAGCGACTTACCTAAGTCCGTCGTTGAAAAACTTTTGGGTCTCTCAACGGTCGCCGTATCGCGAATATTAAAGAGTTTATTAAAAAGTGATTTAATCAAGAAGCATCAACCTGTCATTATAAATAATTGTTAAAAAGTCAGTTAAATATTGCCCATCATAAATCCATTTTGATCAGCTCAAGCCGTGTATTAAGACATTGTAGACAGGCTAATACTTAGCTTAAGTGTAACATATTCAATTCATTTCGGACTTCTTCTATCCCACCATTACTGCTTTTACAAAGACAATCTTGGTTACAAGTTGAAACCTCAAAAAACTTACATTTCAGCATCATTTAACTGACAATACGCCTACCATTCCTAAAGGGATACATATTTTGTCTCCCTTTAATTGATTAACAATCTACTCGCGAGCTAACAACGGAAAATTTGATGATCGAGGTAATAAAAGCGGGTGCACTAACCACAGTTCAAGATATCGGACGCATGGGATATCGACATTTAGGCGTAACCCAAGCTGGTGCCTTAGATAGACCTGCACTGTGTTTAGCAAACCGCCTACTCTCAAATCCAGACAATACACCCGTACTGGAATTGACCTTCGGACAATCGATTTTTTTGTTTAAACGCGATGCTTGGATTGCCTTAACGGGTGCCGATTTCGATGCCCGCATAGACAATAAACCCATAGTTTGCGGCTGGCGCTACTCCATTAAGGCAGGACAAAAACTCAGTCTTAGAGGGGGAAATAAAGGCATGCGTGCCTATGTTGCGGTTGACGGCGGCGTTAAAGTGCCGTTAGTGATGGATTCTGCTGCAACTGATTTAACCTCAGGTATCGGTGGATTTCATGGCCGCGCATTAGAAGCTGGCGATAACCTGACCTTAGGTTCCGCTCATCCACTAAGAAGGCAAGTTGGCGCAATTCAAAAAAGTTGGAATGGGCATATTCGCGCACTCGCAACAAAGCACACCCAAGCCTTCTCGTTGAAATCTCAGCAAATATTCTGGCAAACACAGTGGCAACTTTCGGCAGAAAGCAATCGTGCAAGTGCAATACTCAACGGGGAAATATTGACCTTAGCAAAACCATTCCCTGTTCAATCCCATACAGTCAAGCCAGGAGTCATTCAAGTGTCAGCTTCAGGGCAACCTTTAGTGTTACTTGCCGATGCTAAGACCACCAGCAATCACCCTCAAATAGCCGTGATTATTGAAGCCGATTTGTGGAAACTCGCGCAAACTCGCCCAGGGCAGACAGTTAAATTCGAATTGGTTGACGATGAACAAGCGGCAACGGCGCAAGCGGAATGGCATGACTACTTCTACCGACTACAACGTAGCCTAGGTTAACGAACCACTGCATAATCAAATCTACAAAATATCACCCCGTATTCCCTACTAAACCCTATATCGGTTTAATTCAAATAACACACTATGCTCGTGCTAATTCGCACTTAGGTTCGGTGTAACTTGCTGGCTATAAAACAGCGCCACATCTTGTAATTGCTCAGAGCTTAACGCGCTGACTTGTGATTGCATCAAAGGTTCGAGTCGTAAACCGGTTTTAAAATCGACGAGCTGTTTATTAAGATAAGCTAATTTTTGTCCCTTTAAGTTTGGGAATTGCTTGGCCATAGCGATCACCGCATTGCCATGGCATGACTCACACTGTGCTGTAGCCAATGCCTGACCTCGCTCTATATCTGCTTGATAAACCTCTCCATTAACCTCTGTGGATAAGCCACATAGCGCAATCAAACTTATGATAATCGCTTTCATTTTGGTTCCTTAGGGAAAGGGTTAACTAGCACAGGCTGCAGGTTCGGTTCTAAAGGTAGACGTCTGAAGATCGTCATATCCATTTCAGCCTGCCCATAATGAGTGCTTAGATAACTCAAGGTGGGCTCCCAAGTATCCGACAAGTCCCATAAACCCTGAGTGTCTATCATCCACTGCAAAGTCTCTTTCCAAAAGGCTTTATCGCCGTGGTTTTGCACGACTATCATACTGGTATGGCAGGCATTACATTGATAGTTCACTAACTCCCAGCCAGGAGCCATGATCAAACCCGATTTAGGGTCCACTGGATACTCAGCGGCTAGCGAAATACTGGATGCCACTAGCCCAAGCAATATCAGTTTATTGATATGCGACTTCATCACACCACCCTAACGGCAATACGGTGGCAGCCGTTAAACATATATCCCTTAGGATTCCATTGCGGTTGTACGACAGGCTGACTATCACCTTCACTATCGGTCGCTTTGGCCCAGATTTCATAATAACCCTGCGACGGTAATTGCAATTCAATCTTCCATTGCTGCCATGCTGTTATGTTTTTAGGTTTTTCTAATTCAGCGGCAAACCAACGGGTGCCATAATCGTAACTGACTTCCACCTTAACCACTTCCCGCAATCCCGCCCAAGCATGACCTGCGATAGTCATCTTTTGACCCACAGCTAATTCGGTTCCAGATTGGGGTTGAGTGATCAATGACTTCACTATCATTTCTTCAATGATTTTATAATCTTTATCATCAACAGACTCACCTGGCGCTATCGGATATTTAGGGAGTTGATACGCTGGTGCTTCCATTTTATGTCCATCATGAACTTTATTACGCACACTGATCCCCGTCGCCGCTTTTTGCGAAACGGAGCCCGGCCGTCCACCAAACACAATACGTAAGGGATATCCATGTAGATAAGGAATGTCCTCACCATTCATCGACCATGCAATAAGCCCAAGCTCTTCAAGCGCCGCCTTTATTGGTACGCCGCGTGAAATCGCCTCACCTTTGCCGCTCAAATGCCGATCAACACCGTGATGGCCTGTGTAAACAGCATCAGCTTTAATACCGCAATCCTTAAGCACATCACTCACTAAGACACCTGTCCACTCGGAGCAAAATACGCCGGCATTATTCCACTGATTACCCTTAGTACTAGGAAAAAAGCCAGAGCGACTATTACCGCCACATTCAATCAGCAACTGCAATGTGTAATGCTTAAAGCGACGCTTAAGTTCATCAATTGTGTAGGTTTTTGGGGTGATTACAGACTCACCATCCACTTGAAAAGTCCAAGTTTTAGCATCTAACGCCTTAAAGTCAGGCACTATGCCATTCCAACGGATAAACGAGGCATCTGCAGGCGTCACGGCAGGAGCGAGCTTATGCTCCGGCGGAAACGCATTCAGTGGATGAGTGTTTAACACTTTGAAATAACTCGGTAAGTCATCTGCCTTAGTCCAAGTTAATGCTGATATATCCAGAGGAGTGACGGCTGCGGGAAGCTGTTCGGCAAATACCCACTTAACGGGTAAAGCTGATAACACAGACGTCGCTACCGCACCTTTAATAAAAACCCGACGATTAAGATCCATGTTATTTATCCTTTCCGAGGTAAAAGTAATCCGCCATCAGCTGCATATCAGCCTCAGTCAAGAGTTGGGCGACTTTAGTCATAGTGGGATCTTGGCGATTCCCCGCCTTAAAGGCTCGCAGTTGCTTCAATAGGTATTCTGAGTTTTGCCATCCGATATTAGGAATATGCTCAAAACGACTCACACCGGACTCGCCATGACAGGCCTTACACATATTCAATAACTTATTTGCCTCATCGGCGTTTGCCACCGCCGATAGCATAAAAATCAGTGCACTTACGGGGTAAATCACTCGCTGCCACATCCATTTATCTCGCCAATTAGCCTTTATCTCGACAGAATCCATCGAGCAAAGTAATTAAGATATGGTTAAATTATCTCAATGCTGTGGGTCGTTTAAATTCAATAAAAGTGACTCGTAAGCTCAAGAGAAATGACGCGTATTAGCGGATGTAGAAAGGGTAAAATATTCATTAGTCATAGGTGAAATGAGTCCATATAGTAGCTTTGCAGAAACACTCGGCATTTCACTCAAGGACAAACAATGGATCTTTATATTGGCAATAAAAACTACTCTAGCTGGTCACTGCGGGCTTGGTTTATGGCCGCAAAATCTGGCGTACCGTTCAACGAAGTATTACTGCAACTCGATACCGACAGCTTCTATCAGCAACTCGAAGCCATTTCGCCGACGTTAAAAGTACCGACATTAGTCGATGGTGACATTAGGGTATGGGATTCACTATCAATTTGTGAATACCTCAACGACACCTATCTTGCAGGTAGCGCATGGCCGCAAGATCCTAAACAAAAAGCCAAGGCTAGATCGATTGCCAGTGAAATGCATTCAGGCTTTAATGCCGTGCGTAACGCTCTACCAATGAACATACGCGCGAGGCGCTATGTTGAGCTCACTGATGCGGTCCGCAAAGACATTGAGCGCATCGATGCGATTTGGTCTGCACAGATGGCCGAGTTTGCCCCATCACATGCGGAAGGTACTTGGTTATTTGGCCAATGGTCGATTGCCGACATGATGTTTGCCCCTGTGGTTATGCGTTTTCTTACCTACGATATTGAAGTCTCACAGGCAAGCCGTGCCTATATGCAGCATGTGATCAACTGTCCGGAAATGCAGGCGTGGATTAATGCGGCTAAAGTAGAGACAGAAATTGTTGCAGCGGATGAAGCGGGTATTGATCGATAAAGAGATAAATCATAGAGATAAAAAAGGGAAAGCCTTGGCTTTCCCTTAATCATTCAAGTACTAACGCGAGTCTTAACACGCATTACACGTCTAATATTATACATCTAGCATTAAACGTCTAAGTTAGCCACGTTCAATGCGTTCGCTTCGATGAATTCACGACGAGGTTCAACTTGATCACCCATCAAACAAGTGAACAACTGATCGGCACCCACGGCATCATCAATCGTGACTTGCAACATACGGCGTGATTCAGGATCCATTGTAGTTTCCCACAATTGCTCAGGGTTCATCTCACCCAATCCTTTATAACGTTGAATGTATAAGCCGCGTTTGGCTTCAGAAATCGTCCAATCTAGCGCTTCAAGGAAGCTGCCGACTTCTTTAACACGATCGCCGCGTTGTACATAGCCGCCTTCTTCAATCATGCCATCTAACGCCGCACCTAACTTACCGATACGTTGATAATCGCTTGATTGGAAGAAGTCATAAGTAAACAGATAGTTAGTATCGATACCGTGTTTACGAATGGTGATCTTAGGCAGATACACTTTACGCTCAGGATCGAGAATCGGCTCAGCAGAATACAGTACACCGCTGTTTTCCATTTCCACCAGCTCATGGATAAAGGCATCGATCCACTCTTTCATCTTGCCTTCATCGGCCAACATCTCGTTGGTGATCATTGGATGGTAAAGCATACGGTTAGTAATGTGCGTTGGATAGCGCTGCTCTAAACGAGCAACAATGGCTTCCACTTCACGATACTGAGTCACTAAACGCTCTAACGGCTCACCTGACATACCAATCGCACCTTGCGTTGGATACACAACAGTGCCATCCAATGCTTGAGTCGTGAGGTATTGAGTCAATGCTGGCTCATCTTTCAAATACTGTTCTTGCTTGCCCTTTTTCACTTTAAATAAAGGCGGTTGAGCAATATACACATAACCACGTTCAATCAATTCAGGCATTTGACGGAAGAAGAAGGTCAACAGCAAAGTACGAATGTGCGAGCCGTCGACGTCAGCATCCGTCATGATGATGATGTTGTGATAACGGGTTTTATCTGGGTTATATTCGTCGCGACCAATACCACAGCCAAGTGCCGTGATCAGTGTGGCCACTTCTTGAGAAGACAACATCTTATCGAAGCGGGCCTTCTCAACG
This sequence comes from Shewanella sp. SM71, assembly GCF_025653905.1. Lineage (NCBI taxonomy): Bacteria > Pseudomonadati > Pseudomonadota > Gammaproteobacteria > Alteromonadales > Shewanellaceae > Shewanella > Shewanella sp. SM71. Next base: position 28,086 of record NZ_JAKKRW010000027.1, on the reverse strand, counting down.
TTTAGAATTTTACCTTTCAGTGGCAAGATCGCTTGGTTCTTACGGTTACGTCCCTGCTTAGCGCTACCACCAGCAGAGTCACCTTCCACTATGTAAATTTCTGAAAGACCAGGATCTTTTTCTTGGCAATCGGCCAGCTTACCTGGCAAACCACCTAAATCGAGTGCGCCTTTACGACGGGTCATTTCACGAGCTTTACGCGCCGCTTCACGGGCACGGGCAGCATCGACAATCTTACCGACGATCAACTTCGCATCAGCTGGGTTTTCCAGCAGATAATCGTTCAGCTTCTCACCCATGGTTTGTTCAACCGCGGTTTTCACTTCACTAGAAACCAGTTTGTCTTTGGTTTGCGAGCTGAACTTAGGATCTGGCACTTTAACAGAGATAACGGCAGTCAAGCCTTCGCGGGCATCGTCGCCAGTCGCGCTGGTTTTGCCTTTCTTGTTATAGCCTTCGTTTTCCATGTAGCTGTTGAGGTTACGTGTCAACGCACTACGGAAACCGACTAAGTGAGTACCACCATCACGCTGTGGGATGTTGTTGGTAAAACAGAAAATATTTTCCTGATAACCGTCATTCCACTGCATAGCCACTTCAACGGTAATGCCATCTTCACGCTCTTGCATAAAGTGGAATACGTCTTTGTTGACGGGTGTTTTATTACGGTTCAGGTAATCGACGAATGCGCTAATACCGCCTTCGTATTTGAAAAATTCATTTTTATTGTCGCGTTCATCAACCAGACGAATACCCACGCCTGAGTTAAGGAAAGACAGTTCACGCACACGCTTTGCCAGAATTTCAAAGTGAAACTCAACATCGCTGAAGGTATCTTCACTTGGCCAAAAACGGATTTCAGTACCGGTTTTGGTTGCATCACCAATCTCTTTGATCGGCGCATCAGGCACACCGTGAGTATAAAACTGCTCGTATACTTTGCCTGCACGACGAATGGTCATTTGCAGCTTTTTAGATAAAGCGTTTACAACCGATACACCCACGCCGTGGAGACCGCCAGACACTTTATAGGAGTTATCGTCGAACTTACCGCCGGCATGCAATACCGTCATAATAACTTCTGCCGCCGATACGCCTTCTTCCTCATGGATAGAGACCGGAATACCACGGCCGTCATCCTTAACAGAAACCGAACCATCTACATGGATAGTAATCGTAATATCGCTACAGTGGCCGGCTAAGGCTTCATCGATAGAGTTATCGACTACTTCGAACACCATATGATGTAGACCCGTACCGTCGTCGGTGTCACCAATATACATCCCAGGTCTCTTACGTACTGCATCAAGGCCCTTAAGGACCTTAATACTCGAAGAATCGTAACTATTCTCTGACATATTATTCTCTCAATGGTTATTCAATTACCGTTACACGTCCCTGTTCCACATGAAACATCCTACTGGGAGGCGTGTGTAACGAATCGACTATTGCAGCAGGATCAATGGCGGTCACAAAAACTTGTGCTTCGGTATCCGTTAACTGCTTAAGCAATAGCTGCCTATGCTGTGCATCCAACTCGGACGGAAGATCGTCCACAAGATAAATACTGTTTTTATCTATTTGTTGTTTGAGCAACTTTCCCTGTGCAATACGCAGTGCACAGACTAATAATTTCAATTGACCACGGGACAGGGCATCCTGCGCTGGCAAAGTGCCTACACGAAGTCTAAGGTCAGCTTTATGGGGACCGCTGACGGTATGACCTGTGGCCAAATCTCTGGAATATTGGTTTTCGAGTAGTTCTGCAAAATCCGTTTTACTATCCCAGCCGCGCGTAAATGAAACCTTCACATCTACACTCGGTAAAAACTCCCCGATTATACCCTTAAGTAGCTCATTTAACGAGTCTACATAATGGTTTCGTATTTCGGTGACCTGCTCGGCATAGCGCACAAACTCTTGGTCCCAAAATTGAATATGACTGTAAGCCGAACCGTTTCTAAGTAATTGATTTCTTTGTTTAAGAACGCGGCGAACATTCGTCCAAGCGCCATAAAACTGTGGGTCAGCATGAAATGCGCCCCAATCGATAAATTGTCGACGGGATTTTGGGCCTTCAAACAGTAAAGAAAAGCTTTCAGGTGTGATCACTTGAATAGGTAAAGCTTCGGCTAAGGTCGACAGACGTTTAACTTTTTCGCCGTCGATTTTCACTTCCGTCTCACCATTGCGAAATCGGCGTAAACCAATTTTACTGTCACCGCGCGCTAAATTTAAAGTCGCAAATAGCGTTAATTTATCGTCATCGTGATTAATCACTCGTTGGGATAAATGGCTGCGAAAAGAGCGCCCCATACCGAGGAAATAAATGGCCTCTAAAATACTGGTTTTTCCGCTGCCATTTTGACCATAAATCACGTTAATCCCAGGTGCGGGGATTAACTGTGCGGACTGAATGTTGCGAAACGCTTCGATATTGAGACGGGTCAGGCTCATGCATTACTCATTAAGCCGCGTAAACGGCGTAGGCAAGGATTCATAGCACTTAACGAGCAACTCAATCGCTGCCACAGGCTAAGACTATCGGTAAATGAGTGAAGGAATGGCCAATGCTGTGCATTAAACACTGTGCCGCCGTTAAGCGGCATAGACATCGAAGACAGAGGTACAGACACGGGTAACGTAAAAATCGATGGTTTATAAGCGCATCGGCATAACCACATACATGGAATCTTCTTCCAAATGGTTTTCGATTAGGGCGCTGGAGTTACCATCAATGAGCGTGATACGCACATCATCGGACTTAAGGTTGTTGAGCACGTCCAGTAAATAACTGACGTTAAAACCAATTTCTAAGGCCTGATTGTTGTATTCCACATCAATGATTTCTTCCGCTTCTTCCTGTTCAGGATTATTAGCGGTGATCTTGAGCAGACCATTTTCGAGTTGAATACGCACACCACGGAATTTTTCATTGGATAAAATAGAAGCCCGCGTCAGCGCTTGCTTCAAGTGATTACGACTCGCAATCACAATTTTATCACCGCCCTTTGGCAATACACGGCGATAATCAGGGAAGCGACCATCGACTAATTTACTGGTAAATACTGTGTTAGCCGTGGTGGCACGAATAGCATTATCACCAATAGCAATGGTGATATCGAGATCGTCAGACTCCAATAAGCGCGCCATTTCAATTACGCCTTTACGGGGCACAATGACTTGTTTTTCCGGTAATTGTGCTTCAATCGTACGATGACTTAAGGCTAAACGATGGCCGTCGGTCGCTATCGCACGCAACACATTACCTTCAGTTTCAAACAATAATCCGTTGAGGTAATAGCGTACATCTTGGTTAGCCATTGAAAACTGCGTCGAGTCGATAATTGACTTCAACACGCCCTGCTTCAAGCTAAATTCAATCTCAGCTTGGAAGGCTTCAACGTTGGGGTATTCTTCTGCGGGCAACGTCGCTAAGGAAAAACGGCTACGGCCTGAACGCAACAACCATTTATTATCTTGTTGTTCGACTTTCAGTTCGCTTTGTTCTGGCAAAGACTTAACAATATCGAGCAGTTTCTTCGCCGGAACCGTAGTACGACCTTCTTCGATATCACCGTGAACCACAGCTTGGCCCACGAGTTCGACTTCTAAATCTGTACCAGTCAGCTTAAGTGAGTGACCACTTACTTCTACAAGGAGGTTAGACAAAATGGGCAAGTTATGGCGTCTTTCTACCGCACCACACACCAATTGCAACGGCTTTAATAGGGCATCCCTATCAATTGAGAATTTCATCGTGTCCAAATTCCTTGTTTTAAGAAGATAAGGTTCTAATCAAATTAGCATAATCTTCTTTAATGTCGTGGCTCTCTTCCCGTAGCTGAGCAATCTTACGACAGGCATGCAACACTGTGGTGTGATCTCTACCACCAAAAGCATCACCAATTTCCGGCAAGCTTTGGTTAGTTAATTCTTTGGATAACGCCATTGCCACTTGCCTTGGGCGCGCGACACTGCGTGAACGACGCTTAGACAACATATCAGCCATCTTGATCTTGTAGTATTCAGCTACGGTTTTCTGAATATTGTCTATAGTGACTAATTTTTCTTGAAGTGCCAAGAGGTCACGTAAGGCTTCACGAACAAAATCAATGGTAATTGGCCGACCCGTGAAGTTTGCGTTGGCGATAACGCGGTTTAACGCCCCTTCTAGCTCACGCACGTTTGAGCGTAAACGCTTAGCAATAAAGAAAGCCACTTCATCGGGTAAATTAATGCCGCTCTCTTGAGCTTTACGCATCAAAATCGCCACGCGGGTTTCTAACTCTGGTGGCTCAATCGCCACAGTTAAACCCCAACCGAAACGCGATTTCAATCTGTCTTCAACACCGTCGATCTCTTTTGGATAACGATCTGAAGTCAAAATAATTTGGTGATTCCCTTCAAGCAACGCATTGAAGGTATGGAAGAATTCTTCTTGGGATCTGTCTTTATTGGCAAAAAATTGAATATCATCGATAAACAAGGCATCGACGCTACGGTAATAACGTTTAAATTCTTCGATCGCGTTGTTTTGCAGCGCTTTAACCATGTCCTGAACAAAACGCTCGGAATGCATGTAAACCACTTTGGCATTCGGATTATTTTTAATGATCCCATTACCTACAGCGTGCAACAAGTGAGTCTTACCTAGACCTGTTCCGCCATATAAAAATAGTGGATTATAAGCACCACCCGGATTTTCAGCCACTTGTAACGCCGCAGCCTTACCTAATTGGTTAGACTTACCTTCTACGAAGTTATCAAACTGGTAGCTAGGATTGATGTTACTGCGGTGATTCGCGTTCGCCATAGGCTCGGCTTGGACATTAAACGTCGTGCCTACCGTCGCTTTCGTTTGGGTATTGGGTGCTCGAGTTGGCGCAATCGGTGCCGGTACACTTGGCTTTTTCGCCGAAGGACGACTACCGATATCGAAACGCAATTTAGGCGCGTCGCTACCCATTTGCTCAGTAAAGAACTGATTAATGATATTGATGTACTTATCTCTGACCCAATCAAGCACGAAGCGGTTGGGCGCATAAAGCACCAGAGTATCTCCATCCATTTCGGCTTGTAACGGTCTGATCCACATACTGAACTGCTGAGCAGAAAGCTCATCTTGCAGTCGTCCGATACATTGTTGCCAAAGTGAAACAGCCACTTAGTTATCCCCAAAAGATCATCAAAAAAGAGGTGTATTCTATAGCGAGATCTCAAGGATCGCTATCCTTAAAAAATATTTATCCCCAGCGAGATCATTCTATGTGGATATCCTCGATCATCAAAGATCCAAAACGATCCTTTTATTCAGCACTAACCGCAAATCCTGCTTTATTAAGCGATCCACATTGATCTATAATGGCGCCCCTTCGATCGGCTCGAAGATCCCCTTCACTACTACATGTAGTGTCCGTACACAGAGTTATCCACATCTTATGGTGTATTCTGGGGATTGATCTAAGGGTACGCTGGCAGAAATAAAGCACTTACTTACTTTCGTTGTTGACGTGACTAAGTATTGTGATTACAATTCGGCCTCTTTTTTGCCCTTACCTCTATCCTAGAGATAAGGATATGTTCACTAATAACAAAGACGGATTGCCATCATGAGTAAACGTACTTTTCAACCTAGCAACCTGAAGCGCAAGCGTTCTCACGGCTTCCGCGCTCGTATGGCTACTGTAGGCGGCCGTAAGGTGCTTGCACGTCGTCGTGCGAAAGGTCGCGCTCGTTTATCTGCTTAATAAGTGGGTAACTAGTTGACTAGCTATACCTTTTCGCGGGAGTTACGTTTGTTAACTCCCGCGCAATTTAAATCTGTATTTTCCAATCCCATCAAAGCATCTTCTGCTGAAATTACCTTGCTCGCTATTCCTAACACGGAACAACATCCGCGTATGGGCCTTACTGTTGCTAAACGCTATGTAAAACGCGCCAATCAACGTAACCGTATTAAGCGCGTGATCAGAGATAGTTTTCGCTTAAATCAACACGACATTCCTCATCTTGATATTGTTGTGCTTGTCAGAAATGGCGTGATGGAAATGGAAAACGCTGAAATCAACAAATTGATAGAAAAGCTATGGCGCAAACTCAGTCGCCGCTACAATGGCTAGCGACCACGTTAATTCGTGGCTATCAAGTATTCATAAGCCCTATACTGGGCCCTCGATGCCGTTTCAATCCCACCTGCTCTCACTACGCTATTGAAGCAATAAAAGTGCATGGAACCGCGAAAGGTTGTTGGTTTGCATTGAAACGCATATTAAAATGTCACCCTTTACATCCCGGCGGTAGTGATCCCGTCCCCCCTAAAAATGATAGGTGTAATAAATAGGCTATGGAATCTCAACGCAATATATTGCTCATAGGACTACTGTTTGTCAGCTTTTTGCTGTGGCAACAGTGGCAAGCAGACAAAGCTCCTAAACCCGTTGCAACCGAATCGTCCTTAGTGGCGAACGCGGCAAGCTCGCACAGTGCCGATGTTCCAGAAGCTGATACAGGTGTTCCTGCTGCAGCAGTTACTGCAAACAGCAAACTGATTACGGTAAAAACAGATCAGTTAGACATTCAGATCAATCCAGTGGGTGGTGACATCGTTTTTGCTGCGTTAGTTTCGCACAAAAAAGAACTAGAGAAAGATCAACCATTTGTATTGCTTGAGCAAACGAATGATTTCACTTATATCGCTCAAAGTGGCCTAATTGGTCGCGATGGTATTGATAGCAGCGCAAAAGGCCGTGCCGCATTTAGCACAACGGCAACTGAATATACCTTAGCCGAAGGCCAAGATACCTTAGAAGTACCGTTAACTTATATCGCTGACAATGGTGTGACTTACACTAAAGTGTTCGTATTCCATCGCGGTAAGTTCAACATAGATGTTGACTATAAAATCAACAACACTTCAGCAGCACCACTGCAAGTTCAGATGTATGGTCAGATTAAACAAACGATCAAGCCATCTGAAAGCAGCATGATGATGCCTACCTATCGTGGTGGTGCGTTCTCAACGAATGATGTGCGCTATGAAAAATACAACTTTGACGACATGGCCAAAAGTAACCTGAACCAAGCCACTTTAGGCGGTTGGGCAGCCATGTTACAACACTATTTCGTTTCAGCTTGGGTGCCACCCGCAACTGACAGCAACACCATTTTTTCTAGTGTCAGTGCTGGCGGTTTAGCTAATATTGGTTTCCGCGGCGCGGTATACGATATTGCACCTGGTGCCAGCCAAGAAATTAGCTCACAGTTCTATGTTGGTCCTAAGGATCAAGCAGCACTGTCAGCGATTTCTGAAACCTTAAATCTAGTGGTTGATTACGGTTTCTTATGGTGGTTAGCGGTTCCTATTCACTGGCTATTGATGTTCTATCAATCATTCGTCGGTAACTGGGGTGTGGCAATTATTCTGATAACATTAACCGTTCGTGGTTTACTGTTCCCGCTGACAAAGGCGCAGTACACCTCAATGGCGAAGATGCGTAATCTGCAACCTAAGCTAACAGATTTGAAAGAACGCTTTGGTGATGACCGTCAAAAGATGGGTCAAGCCATGATGGAACTGTATAAGAAAGAAAAAGTTAACCCTATGGGTGGCTGTTTACCTATTATTTTACAGATGCCAATCTTCATTGCCTTATACTGGGTATTGCTAGAAAGCTTCGAATTACGTCATGCACCATTTATGCTGTGGATCCACGATTTATCGGTACAAGATCCTTACTACATACTGCCGCTGCTGATGGGCGTCTCTATGTTTGTAATGCAGAAGATGCAACCAATTGCGCCGACAATGGATCCAATGCAAGTGAAAATGATGCAATGGATGCCAGTAATCTTTACCGTATTCTTCCTGTGGTTCCCATCAGGTCTAGTACTGTACTGGTTAGTAGGTAACATAGTTGCCATCACGCAGCAGAAGATTATTTATGCAGGTCTTGAGAAAAAAGGCTTAAAATAAGCCCTACCTTTAGCAAAGCATAAAGTGAAAATAATACTAAAGGCGGCTTAATTAGCCGCCTTTTCCTTTACATGATTTGATAGATATTAGTTTGGTGGGTATTTCCGTGACAACTGACACTATCGTGGCTCAAGCCACCGCGCCCGGACGTGGCGGCGTTGGCATCATCCGAATTTCAGGCAACAAGGCCAGTGATGTCGCTATGGCCGTATTGGGTCATCTTCCTAAAACGAGATATGCCGATTATTGCGACTTTAAAAGTGCAACAGGCCAAGTAATCGACCAAGGCATAGCGCTGTTTTTTAAAGGCCCCAATTCCTTTACTGGCGAAGATGTATTAGAGCTTCAAGGCCACGGCGGCCAAATCGTTCTAGACATGCTGATCAAACGTGTAATGGAAGTCGGTGGTATTCGAATAGCCAAACCCGGTGAGTTCAGCGAACAAGCCTTTATGAACGACAAGCTAGACTTAACCCAAGCCGAAGCGATTGCCGATCTTATCGATGCCACCAGTGAGCAAGCGGCTAAAAGCGCGCTGCAATCACTCCAGGGTGAATTTTCTAAGGAAGTCCATGAGCTGGTGGATCAAGTCACTAACCTACGTTTATATGTAGAAGCTGCGATTGATTTCCCCGATGAAGAAGTCGACTTTTTAAGTGATGGCAAAATTGCCAATGCACTCTACAAAATCATCGACAAACTTGACCTAGTGCAAGCCAGTGCTAAACAAGGTTCTATCATCCGCGAAGGCATGAAAGTCGTGATCGCGGGTCGTCCTAACGCCGGAAAATCCAGCTTATTAAACGCCTTAGCCGGTAAAGAATCGGCTATTGTTACCGAAATTGCTGGTACAACACGGGATGTATTACGTGAGCACATCCACTTAGATGGCATGCCGCTGCACATTATAGATACCGCAGGCCTACGTGATACGACAGATACCGTTGAACAAATTGGTATAGAACGCGCGTGGAATGAAATAAACAGTGCCGATCGGGTGTTATTTATGGTGGATGGCACCACCACTGCCGCCGTTAATCCCCATGATATTTGGCCTGACTTTATCGATCGCCTGCCCTCAAATTTAGGTGTAACAGTGATCCGCAATAAAGCCGATCTTACTGGCGAAGACTTAATGATGACAGAGGAACAAGGTTATAGTGTTTACCGGATCTCGGCTAAAACGGGCTTAGGTGTTGAACAGTTAAAGCAGCATTTAAAATCACTCATGGGCTACCAGAGTAACCTCGAAGGTGGCTTTATCGCCCGGCGTCGTCACTTAGAAGCCCTAGAACTCGCCGCAAGCCATCTGCAATTGGGTAAAGAACAATTAGAAGTTTATCTAGCAGGAGAGCTGCTGGCAGAAGAGTTACGCATGTGCCAATTAGCACTATCAGAAATCACTGGCCGCTTCACCTCAGATGATCTCTTAGGCAAAATTTTTAGCTCTTTCTGTATCGGAAAATAACTAACCTTAATATTATTTCCAGATAAATCAGCCCATACAATATGGGCTGATTTTTTATCTACAACCGAATATTTCCACTCATCGACTAACTCATGATTCGACGTGGCGGTAATGATCTTGCATTTGATAGGATCTTGCATAAAGCGCAAACATCAATGCCGCCAAGATGGCAAAACCAGCAAAGAAAAACATCTGAAATGCGGTAATACTGATCCCCGTCTGGGCAATTTGCTCAGTCACAGCCGGACTTTTCACACTGACGTTCGCCAGTAACACCCATAAGTTACCTACGGTCACTGATAAGGTCCAAAAACTCATGATAGTGCCTTTCATGGCTTTAGGCGCTTGGCTGTAGGCAAACTCTAGCCCAGTGGCAGAGACTAATACTTCACCAAAGGTGAGCAAAGCATAGGGCACAATCTGCCAAAATATTGATAATACCGAGCCGCCATCCATCACCAATTGAATGCTACCAACGACTATCCAGCTCACGCCCGTGATGGCAATCCCAGCCCCCATTTTACGCAAAGCAGTTAACTTTATACCCATGCGCTCAATCGCCGGATATAACACAAAGTTATTAAATGGGATCAGTAACATAACTAATAATGGGTTTAAAGCTTGCATCATGGCGGGTTCAAACCAATCAGGTTTAGACATGTCATTGGCTTGCAGTATCCAAGTGGACGCTTTCTGATCGAACAAAGACCAAAAGGGAGTCACTAACGCAAATAAGATTAAGATCCGTAGTACTGAACGCACCCCATCAACGGCGATATCCGGATGGATCCCCCTAGCCCGTTCGAGTTGCAATGAAGCCCCTGCGCCAACAAATCCCATCACTAGTACTAACGCACAACACAAACCAGCAACGATACCTAAGGTTGGAATATTCACTAAGGCATACGCTGCAGAAATTATCCCAACTAAAGCTAACACTAAACCTATGTTGGCTTGACCAGCGATTTTAGTGAGCAATGCGGTACGAATAACGGGTAAAAAACCATGGGGATTTTTCGGTTCGGGTGGCATATGCACATAACGTTTGCGGCCTAACCAGAAGAACACAGTTGCAATAAACATTAAGACACCAGGGATCCCAAATGCGACCGCAGCACCATAATATTTCAATAGTAATGGCATAGATAACGAGGCGAAGAAGGAGCCAAAGTTAATCGTAAAATAAAATAGATCAAACGCTTTCTGCGCCAATGTTTTATTGGTTTGATCAAATTGATCTCCCATAAAGGAAGAAACCAAGGGCTTAATCCCACCCGATCCGAGCGCAATTAAAAATAATCCCGTATAAAACCCTTGAATACTGTGTTCAAAAATAGCGAGAAACGCATGGCCAACACAGTAAATTAAACTTAACCATAAGATAGTATTGTATTTACCGAAAAAACGATCGGCAATCCAACCACCGAGTAACGGGAAAAAATACACTCCAATGACAAAGGAATGGAACACATCCTTAGCCATAGTTCCGCGCAGTTCTTCTGGAATAGACAACAAAAGTGCTGTCATCAAGAATGGGGTAAGAATATTCCGCATACCGTAAAAGCTAAAACGTTCACAAGCTTCACTGGCTATGATGTAAGGAATTTGCCGTGGCCACTGGGGCGCATTTACGGGTGTTGTCATGGATCATCCTATTATAATTATTTGATTTTAAATGAAATTAACTTTTTAAATATATTAATTATGTATCAAGAAGCTAAAGGTAACATGTAAGCGAAACCAACCTTATATAAAGGATGCAAAAACTGCAAAAATCACGTATCGCTTCTGTGGTCCTATCCACATTTCCTTTATGATGAACATAATAATAGCCATTCAGCTATCTATTTAATTAAAATTAGTTTTAAAAACAACAACACACTGAGAAATCATAATGGCAAAGATTGAAGTAATCGTTGGTACAACATTGGGCAGTGCAGAGTATGTTGCCGACGAAATGATGGCCCAATTAATGGAGCAAGGACACCAAGTTCAAGTTCATTTAACCCCAACATTGTGCGAAATAGACACCCATGCACTGTGGATTATCGTGTCATCAACTCATGGAGCTGGTGATCTTCCAGATAATATTCAGCCTTTTTTCAACGAAATTACCGAGCAAAAACCGGATCTCAGCCAAGTAAACTTTGCCTTATGTGCAATTGGTGACTCAAGTTACGATACCTTTTGCCAAGGCCCAGAAAAATTAATTTCGGCCATTCAAGACTGCGATGCAAAAGCCTTTGTGGATAAGATCCAGATCGATGTACAGCTTGATCCTGTGCCGGAAGACCCAGCCCTTGCATGGTTAGCACAATGGCAACAGGACATTTAAGATCGCTTATTGGATAAGGTCCCGATCTATGTACAGTTTAGATCCTATTTATCCACAATTTACTTATTTAAAGTATAAACATGTGGATAAGCTATTATTTAGATCTGATCAACCTCTGTACTATTCACAGTCCGATCTGCTTAATGATCCGCCTTGTGGATAAGTAGGCGATCTATCCCCATGTTTAATGACATTAGATCGCGATCAGATCACAGGATCAAGATCGCGCTAATTAATGATTTATATAATTAATTTGGGTTATGCACAGAAAAACGCGATCCTAATAGTAAACATAATAAGAAGATCTATATAAAGATCTTAAGATCTATTAGTCCGGATCATCTCGATCGAACAGCGTAAAATGATCATTCACCTAAGACGAAGCAAATGCTAAAATGCTCGGCTCGTACTGAGTCTCTTAGCAATTGAAGGTAGTGGCATGCATTTTCATGAACGGTTTGATGTTATTGTTGTTGGTGGTGGTCATGCCGGAACTGAAGCCGCGTTGGCAGCAGCAAGAATGGGATCAAAAACATTATTACTAACGCACAATATCGATACGTTAGGACAAATGTCATGTAATCCAGCGATCGGTGGCATAGGCAAAGGCCATTTAGTGAAAGAAATTGACGCCTTAGGTGGTGCAATGGCAATCGCAACCGATTATGCAGGGATCCAATTTAGAACCTTAAATTCAAGTAAAGGCCCAGCAGTACGAGCAACACGAGCACAGGCTGACCGTGCACTGTATCGTCAAAAAATCCAAAATATATTACAAAACCAACCTAACTTACGTATTTTCCAACAAGCCGTAGATGACTTAATTGTTGAAAATCATCAAGTAGTTGGTGTAGTTACCCAAATGGGTTTAGCTTTTGAATCTCCAGCTGTTGTATTAACAACAGGTACATTCTTAAGCGGCAAAATTCATATAGGCTTAGAAAACTACAGCGGTGGCCGTGCAGGCGATCCACCAGCGATTGCTTTAGCAAATCGATTACGTGAATTACCGATCCGAGTTGGCCGTTTAAAAACAGGTACACCGCCACGCATCGATGCAAACACGATCGATTTTTCTCAAATGGCTGAACAGAAAGGCGATTCTCCGTTACCTGTCATGTCATTTATGGGGGATGTCAGTCATCATCCAAAACAGATTTCTTGCTGGATCACTCACACCAATGAAAAAACCCATGAAATTATTCGTGGTGGTTTAGACAGAAGCCCTATGTATTCAGGCGTCATCGAAGGTATTGGTCCACGTTATTGCCCATCGATTGAAGACAAGATCCACCGCTTTGCGGATAAATCTTCGCATCAGATCTTCATCGAACCAGAAGGTTTAAATACCAATGAGATCTATCCTAACGGGATCTCTACTAGTTTACCTTTCGATGTACAGTTGAATTTAGTACGTTCGATCAAAGGCATGGAAAACGCAGAAATCATGCGTCCAGGTTATGCGATCGAATACGATTATTTCGATCCAAGAGATCTAAAAAACTCATTAGAAACCAAAGCGATCAACGGTTTATTCTTCGCTGGCCAAATAAACGGCACTACAGGTTATGAAGAAGCCGGTGCTCAAGGTTTGTTAGCAGGCATGAATGCCTCACTGCAAGTGCAAGGCAAAGAAGCCTGGTGTCCACGCCGTGACGAAGCGTATCTTGGAGTGCTAGTTGACGATTTATCGACTCTAGGTACCAAAGAACCGTACCGCATGTTTACTAGCCGTGCCGAATACCGTTTGCTACTCCGTGAAGATAACGCTGATATTCGCTTAACGGCAAAAGGTCGCGAATTAGGTTTAGTTGACGACACTCGCTGGGCGGCATTTAGTGAGAAGTTAGAATCGATCGAACTTGAGTTACAACGTTTGCGCGCTCAATGGGTGCATCCAAATTCACCTTTGATCCATGCGTTAAACCCACACTTGAATACGCCTATCTCTCGCGAAGCATCATTTGAAGAATTACTGCGTCGTCCAGAAATGGATTACAGCAAGTTGATGCAGATCGAAGGTTTTGGTCCAGGGCTTGAAGATCCACAGGCGGCTGAGCAAGTTCAGATCCAAGTTAAGTATTCTGGTTATATTCAACGTCAGCAGGAAGAGATCAACAAAGCTGTGCGTAATGAGAACACTGGTTTGCCTTTGACGCTCGATTACAAAGAAGTACCGGGCTTGTCGAACGAGGTGATTGCTAAGTTAAATAACCATAAACCAGAAACCATAGGCCAAGCCTCACGGATCTCTGGTATTACGCCTGCGGCTATTTCAATTTTGTTGGTTCACCTCAAAAAGCGTGGCTTATTACGTAAGAGTGCGTAAAAGCTAGCTTAATCGCTGCTTAGGTCATAGAAGGGAAGCATTCAGGCTTCCCTTCATCGTTTTCGGGCTTCATAATAGCCTTCGCGTTCATAATCGTATCTTTGTTGAGGTTGCTCAGTGTTATCTGCCCAGTTAGAGGCTTATTTAGCCGAAATTAATTTGCCCGCAACCGTCGAGCAGAAAAAACAACTAATTGATTTTGTTGGTATGCTCAACAAATGGAATAAAGCCTATAACCTGACATCGGTGAGAGATCCCGAAGCTATGCTGATCCGTCATATCATGGACAGTTTAGTGGTTTCAAAACATCTGCAAGGTGAACGTTTTATCGATGTAGGCACTGGACCAGGTTTACCAGGGATCCCGTTAGCCATTATGAATCCCGATAAACAATTTGTGTTATTGGACAGCTTAGGTAAACGTATTCGTTTTCAAAAACAAGTGTCCTTTGAATTAGGCATACATAACATCAGTTCAGTTGAAAGCCGTGTAGAAGCGTATCAACCGGAGGATAAATTCGACGGTGTATTAAGTCGTGCATTTGCCTCAATCCAAGATATGCTGACTTGGTGCCATCATCTCCCCGCCGAACATGGACAGTTTTATGCACTTAAAGGCCAGTTGAATGATGAAGAGATGCAACATATTCCAAGTGGATTTGTGGTGAAAGAAGTTATCGAGCTTAAGGTGCCTAAACTCGATGAAAAAAGACATTTATTGAAGATAATCAAAGAATAACAGGCTTAAAAGTGATAAATAAATCATTTATAAGCAAGGGCAATAAACCAGCATTTACATACAGGGTGATATTGTGGGTAAAGTGATTGCCGTGGCTAACCAGAAAGGTGGCGTAGGAAAAACAACTACTTGCGTTAACCTCGCCGCTTCGTTAGCAGCAACAAAACGTAAAGTATTATTGATCGATCTCGATCCTCAAGGTAATGCCACCATGGGGAGCGGTGTCGATAAGTATGATGTAGCTAATACAGCCTATGAATTATTGGTTGAAGAAAAATCCTTCGACGAGATCGTCATTAAAAACACTGCGGGTAAGTATGATCTGATCGCCAGTAATGGCGATGTCACTGCGGCAGAAATCAAATTGATGGAGTTTTTTGCCCGTGAGATCCGTTTGCGTAACGCGCTCGCACCGATCAAAGATCAATATGATTATATCTTTATCGACTGCCCTCCTTCATTGAACATGTTGACCGTAAACGCTATGTCTGCGGCCGACTCTGTACTCGTGCCTATGCAGTGTGAATATTATGCCCTCGAAGGCTTAACTGCACTGATTGATACCATCACTAAGCTTGCTGCTATGGTTAATCCTGGACTTGGTATCGAAGGCATTTTACGTACTATGTATGATCCGCGTAATCGTTTATCTAATGATGTGTCCGATCAGCTAAAACAGCATTTTGGTGACAAAGTCTACCGTACTGTTATCCCACGTAATGTGAGGCTGGCAGAAGCACCAAGTTTTGGAGCGCCTGCTATGTATTACGATAAATCGAGTGCCGGCGCTAAGGCGTATCTAGCGCTTGCGGGTGAAATGATCCGTCGTTCAGAACAACAAACTCAGGCTAAGCAAGCGTAAAGGATCACCATGACGTTAAAGAAAAGAGGATTAGGCAAAGGGTTAGATGCCCTACTGAGTAACAGCCATGCCGCCAGTAAAAAGCACACTGACGAAGCTGATGTTGTCGATAAAAAAGAAGAGCTTATCCATCTCGATTTAGACTTATTACAGCCAGGTAAATATCAACCTCGTAAAGACATGTCCCCCGAAGCGTTGGAAGAACTGGCACACTCTATCCGCAACCAAGGCATTATTCAGCCTATCGTTGTGAGACAAGTGACGAATAACATGTATGAGATCATTGCGGGTGAACGTCGTTGGCGTGCTGCGCAACTTGCTGGCTTGAATAAAATTCCCTGCATTGTAAAGCAAGTAGCTGATGAAGCCGCTGTTGCTATTGCTTTGATTGAAAACATCCAGCGTGAAGACTTAAATGCCATGGAAGAAGCCATTGCATTGCAACGTTTAATGCAAGAGTTTGAACTGACTCACCAACAGGTTGCCGATGTTGTGGGAAAATCCAGAGCGAGTGTATCTAACTTGTTACGTTTAAATGGCTTAAATGAGCCTGTTAAGCGTCTACTCGAGTATGGCGACATTGATATGGGTCATGCTCGCGCTTTGTTGGCAATTGAGGGAGAAGAACAAACAAATCTTGCGAGATTAGTGGCCGCTAAGGAATTAACCGTTCGCGAAACTGAACGATTAATTAATCAAACCTTAAATCCGCCTAAACAAGCCGAAACTACGACTAAAGATCAAGATGTTTGTCGTTTAGAGCAGCAGTTAATTGAAAGATTAGGTGCCAAGGTTTCGATCGCTCATAGCAGTAAGGGCACGGGTAAAATTGTAATTAACTATCAGAATCTGGCTGAATTAGACGGAATTCTTAGTAAAATTCATTAATGTCTGTAGATTAACAGTTTTTAATGTAAATTTGTGACAGATGCTAATCTTACATTTTAACTCGTTTGGCGCGAGATCACGTTAAAAGTGTTGTTTTTCCTTATCTCAAAGTTGCAATGAAGGCGTGAAAAGGTATACTTTCGCAAGCTTTTTGTGCATCGACATAAATACGGGTATTTGTCATCCGGTCATCGAAACAAAAAGTATGAATGCGGAGAGGATGAATTGAGTAAGGTTTTAGCGCGTCGTGGCCGGTGGTCAGCCTATAAATTGGTGATGATGCAGGCGGCGGTCGCTGGGGGTGCTTCAATTCTCTTTTTCGCCGTGTGGGGAGTTCAGTTTGGCTATTCTGCATTAGCAGGTGGTTCAATCGCTGTGCTCCCTAATTTTGTATTCGCAACCCTCGCTTTCTCCCACACGGGAGCAAGTTCAGCTGCAAAAGTCATAAAGACTTTTTACTGGGGGGAAGCGGTAAAGTTGCTGTTAACCATCGCAATGTTTTCGTTTGTGTTTATCAATCTTAAGGTCGCTTTTATGCCGCTTTTTGTTTGTTATGTGCTGACGCTAATCGTGCATTGGACAGCTCCTTTATACTTCAAGCAAAGTTAAGTGGGATGAATCATGGCTGCAACTGGTGAAGCGTTAACACCGCAGGGCTATATCCAACATCACCTTACCAACTTAAGTGTTGGTGAAGGCTTTTGGACATGGCACATTGATTCGTTGTTCTTTTCGGTTGGTCTTGGTGTTCTGTTCCTGTGGATTTTCCGCAGCGTTGGTAAAAAAGCGACTTCCGGTGTTCCTGGCAAACTGCAATGTTTTGTTGAGATTATCGTCGAGTTCGTAAATAACAGCGTGAAAGAAAGTTTTCATGGTCGCAATGCTCTGATCGCGCCTTTAGCTCTGACCATTTTTGTATGGGTATTCATGATGAACTTCATGGATATGATCCCTGTAGATTGGCTGCCTCACGCAGCAAGTTTAATGGGTATTCCCTATCTAAAAGCGGTTCCGACGACTGACGTTAACATTACCTTTAGCTTAGCTATTGGTGTGTTCGTGCTGATTATTTTTTACAGCATTAAGGTCAAAGGTGTGTCTGGGTTTGTTAAAGAATTGACACTACAGCCCTTTAACCATAAGGCAATGATACCCGTCAACCTCCTATTAGAGACTGTTACTTTGATTGCTAAGCCAATTTCATTGGCATTGCGACTCTTTGGTAACTTGTACGCAGGTGAGTTGATCTTCATCCTTATTGCGCTGATGTATGGTACCAACTTGTTATTATCTACCCTAGGTGTGACTCTGCAACTGGGCTGGTTAATATTCCACATTTTGGTTATCACGCTGCAGGCGTTTATCTTCATGATGTTGACCATTGTTTATTTAAGCATGGCGCATGAAGATCATTAAGGATTGCTGAAGAAATTTTAAACTAAATCATCAACTAATATAGATTTAGATACTGGAGATACAGATGGAAACGATTTTAGGCATGACAGCTATCGCTGTTGCTCTGCTGATTGGTATGGGTGCTCTTGGTACTGCAATCGGTTTCGGCTTATTAGGCGGTAAGTTCTTGGAAGGCGCTGCGCGTCAACCAGAAATGGCTCCTATGCTACAAGTTAAAATGTTCATCGTAGCGGGTCTTCTTGACGCCGTAACTATGATCGGTGTTGGTATCGCATTATTTATGCTATTTACCAACCCACTGGGTGCAATGCTGTAAAAAACGCTTCTGTCTTAACTCTAAATAGGAGGCTGTTGTGAATTTCAACGCTACCCTAATCGGTCAGACGGTCGCCTTTATCATCTTCGTGTGGTTTTGCATGAAGTTTGTATGGCCCCCTTTGATGAATGCCATCGAAGAGCGCCAAAAAAGGATTGCTGACGGTCTAGCTGATGCTGATCGTGCGGTAAAAGACCTGGAGTTGGCACAAGCGAAAGCGACTGACCAACTAAAAGAAGCCAAGGTAACGGCTAATGAAATTATTGAGCAAGCTAACAAGCGTAAAGCTCAAATAGTTGAAGAAGCCAAAACCGAAGCAGACGCTGAGCGTGCTAAAATCATCGCTCAGGGTAAAGCAGAAATTGAAGCTGAACGTAATCGCGTCAAAGAGGATCTGCGTAAGCAGGTTGCTACTCTTGCCATCATGGGTGCTGAGAAGATCCTTGAGCGTTCTATTGATCCAGCCGCCCACAGTGACATAGTTAATAAACTAGTCGCTGAAATTTGATAAGGGAGTTGAGTTATGGCTGAATTAACCACCATCGCTCGCCCTTACGCAAAGGCAGCTTTTGACTTTGCTATTGAACAAGATGCAGTGGATTCTTGGGCTGAAATGCTCACGTTTGCCGCATTGGTGAGTGAAAACGAAACCATGCAACCACTGTTAGCTGGCTCTTTAGCCAGCACTAAGCTCGCAGCACTCTTTATTAGTGTGTGTGGTGAGCAAGTCAATGTGCAAGGTCAGAACCTGATAAAGGTAATGGCTGAAAACGGTCGCTTAAAGGTGCTACCTGCTGTATCTCAGTTATTTACTGAATACCGTAATGAGTGGGCAAAAGAAGTAGAAGCTGATGTGGTTTCTGCAACTGAGCTGAGCTCTGAACAACAACAGCAGATTAGTATTTCTTTAGAGAAACGTCTCGCACGCAAAGTTAAGCTGAATTGTAGCACTGACGCCGCGCTCATCGCCGGTGTAATAATTAAGACAGGAGACCTAGTCATCGATGGCTCGGTCCGCGGTAAGTTATCGCGTCTGTCTGATAAGCTGCAGTCGTAATTGGGAGTTTGAGCATGCAACTGAATTCCACTGAAATCAGCGATCTGATTAAGCAGCGGATCGAGCAGTTCGAAGTCGTTAGCGAATCTCGTAACGAAGGTACTATCGTTGCGGTAAGTGACGGCATCATCCGCATCCACGGCCTAGCCGACGTGATGCAAGGTGAGATGATCGAACTGCCTGGTAACCGTTTTGCAATCGCGTTGAACCTTGAACGTGATTCTGTCGGTGCCGTAGTAATGGGTCCTTATGCTGATTTAGCAGAAGGCGTAAAAGTGAAAACGACTGGCCGTATTCTGGAAGTTCCAGTTGGCCGCGGTCTTCTTGGCCGTGTTGTTAACACTCTAGGTGAGCCAATTGACGGTAAAGGACCTATCGATAACGATGGTTTCTCGCCAATTGAAGTTATCGCACCAGGTGTTATTGAACGTCAGTCTGTTGATCAACCAGTTCAAACTGGTTACAAAGCCGTTGATGCCATGATCCCTATCGGTCGTGGTCAACGTGAATTGATCATTGGCGACCGTCAAACTGGTAAAACAGCAATGGCGATCGACGCAATTATCAACCAGAAAAATTCTGGCATTAAATGTGTGTACGTCGCGATTGGCCAAAAGGCTTCTACTATCGCTAACGTAGTGCGCAAGCTAGAAGAACACGGTGCGTTAGCTAACACTATCGTTGTTGTTGCAACTGCTTCTGAAGCCGCTGCTCTACAATACTTAGCGCCATATTCTGGTTGTTCTATGGGTGAATACTTCCGTGACCGCGGTGAAGATTCTTTGATCGTATACGATGATTTGTCTAAGCAAGCAGTTGCTTATCGTCAAATTTCGTTACTGCTCAAGCGTCCACCAGGCCGTGAAGCTTACCCAGGTGACGTATTCTATCTACACTCACGTTTATTAGAGCGTGCATCACGCGTTAACGCGATTTATGTAGAGAAGTTCACTAAAGGTGCAGTAACTGGCAAAACTGGTTCTTTAACCGCGCTGCCGATTATTGAAACGCAAGCGGGTGACGTTTCTGCATTCGTACCGACCAACGTAATTTCTATTACCGATGGTCAGATCTTCCTTGAGACCGATCTGTTTAACTCTGGCCTACGTCCAGCGGTTAACCCAGGTATTTCTGTTTCTCGTGTTGGTGGTGCGGCTCAGACTAAGATCATCAAGAAACTGTCTGGTGGTATTCGTACCGCACTAGCACAGTATCGTGAGCTTGCTGCGTTCTCGCAATTTGCATCTGATCTTGACGATGCAACACGTGCTCAGCTTGAGCATGGTGTGCGTGTTACCGAACTGATGAAGCAAAAGCAATATGCTCCTATGAGCGTAGCCGCTCAAGCTGTGTCTATTTTCTCAGCTGAAAAAGGTTACCTGAAGAGTGTTGAGCTGAATAAGGTCGGTAATTTCGAAGCCGCTCTGCTCTCGTTCATGAACAGCGAGCATGCTCCTTTAATGAAGCTTATCAATGATACTGGCGATTATAGCGCTGATATCGAAGCTGAATTAAAAGCTGGCCTCGACAAGTTCGTAGCAACCCAAACCTGGTAACAATGATAGAGGTGTCTTAAGACACCTCAGGTCCAGATTGGAGAGTAGAGATGGCCGGCGCTAAAGAGATTAAAACCAAGATCGCGAGTGTGAAAAACACTCAGAAGATCACGTCCGCCATGGAAATGGTGGCAGCCAGCAAAATGCGCAGAGCGCAGGAACGCATGGCTGCGAGCCGTCCATATGCGGAAAGCATGCGTAAGGTGATCGGTCACGTAGCGCAAGGTTCTCTCGAGTATAAACACCCCTATTTGGAGGTGAGAGAGGCTAAGCGGGTTGGTTACATTGTTGTAGCAACCGACCGTGGCCTTTGTGGTGGTCTGAACGTTAACCTTTTCAAGAAGGTTGTCGCAGACGTGAAAAGCTGGAAAGCCCAAGGTGCAGAATTTGAATTTTGCCCAATTGGCGCACGTAGTGTGCAGTTTTTCAAAAGCTTCGGTGGACAAGTGTCTGCTCACGCTTCAGGTTTAGGCGATGCTCCAAAGCTCGCTGACTTGATCGGGACAGTCGGTGTCATGCTAGAAGCTTACAACGAAGGCAAGCTGGATCGTCTGTACGTGGTATTTAACAAATTTGTGAATACTATGACGCAGACTCCTGTGATCGAGCAGCTGCTACCTTTGCCTAAATCAGAAGATGATGAAATTGCTCATCGTTGGGATTATATCTACGAGCCAGATCCAAAAGCACTTTTGGATACCTTATTGGTTCGTTATGTAGAATCTCAGGTTTACCAAGGTGTTGTTGAAAACATTGCCTCTGAACAAGCTGCCCGTATGGTGGCGATGAAGTCGGCAACTGACAACGCTGGTGAGCTGATTAACGACTTGCAATTGGTCTATAACAAGGCCCGTCAGGCTGCGATTACGCAGGAACTGTCGGAAATTGTTTCTGGTGCCTCTGCGGTTTAGGTTAGGTAACGAATACAAGTTTTAGAGGATTAATCATGAGCACAGGTACTGTTGTCCAAGTGATTGGCGCGGTTGTGGACGTAGAGTTCCCACAAGATGCCGTACCTCAAGTATATGACGCTCTGAAAATCGTAGGTGAAGGCCCGTGTAATGGTTTGGTGCTGGAAGTTCAGCAACAGCTAGGTGGTGGTGTAGTTCGTACCATCGCTATGGGTTCTTCTGACGGTCTGCGTCGTGGTCTTGAAGTAGTAAACTCAGGTTCACCTATTACTGTTCCAGTTGGTACCGCCACTCTTGGCCGTATCATGAACGTATTAGGCGAGCCTATTGATGAAGCGGGTCCAATCGGTGAAGAAGAGCGTTATGTTATTCACCGTACAGCTCCTTCATACGAAGATCAATCAAGCTCTACTGAACTGTTAGAGACTGGCATCAAGGTTATCGACCTTGTTTGTCCATTCGCTAAGGGCGGTAAAGTCGGTTTGTTCGGTGGTGCGGGTGTTGGTAAGACAGTTAACATGATGGAACTGATTAACAACATCGCTAAAGCCCACTCGGGTCTTTCTGTATTCGCCGGTGTAGGTGAACGTACTCGTGAAGGTAACGACTTCTACTACGAGATGAAAGATTCTGGCGTTCTCGATAAAGTGGCCATGGTTTATGGTCAGATGAACGAGCCTCCAGGTAACCGTTTGCGTGTTGCACTGTCTGGTCTGACTATGGCAGAGAAGTTCCGTGACGAAGGTCGTGACGTACTATTGTTCGTTGACAACATCTACCGTTATACCTTAGCCGGTACTGAAGTATCTGCACTGTTAGGTCGTATGCCTTCTGCGGTAGGTTATCAACCAACATTGGCTGAAGAGATGGGCGTTCTGCAAGAGCGTATCACTTCAACTAAGACGGGTTCTATTACTTCTGTACAAGCGGTATACGTACCTGCGGATGACTTAACCGATCCGTCACCAGCAACAACCTTCGCTCACTTAGATGCGACTGTTGTACTGTCACGTCAAATTGCTTCTCTGGGTATTTACCCAGCGGTTGACCCATTGGATTCGACTTCACGTCAATTAGATCCATTGGTTGTTGGCCAAGAGCATTATGACGTTGCTAACGGCGTGCAAACTGTACTGCAACGTTACAAAGAGCTGAAAGACATTATTGCGATTCTGGGTATGGATGAATTGTCTGATGAAGACAAGACTGTCGTATTCCGTGCTCGTAAGATTGAGCGTTTCTTATCTCAGCCTTTCTTCGTAGCAGAAGTCTTTACTGGATCTCCTGGTAAGTACGTTTCTCTGAAAGACACTATCCGTGGCTTTAAGGGTATTTTGAACGGTGAGTTTGATCACCTGCCAGAACAAGCGTTCTACATGGTTGGCTCAATCGATGAAGTCATCGAGAAAGCGAACAAAAAGAAATAACTAAGTATTCATACTTAGTTTTTTAAGGAGAACGGGATGGCAGCCATGACAGTACATCTTGATATTGTAAGCGCAGAGAGCAAAATCTTCTCTGGTCGTGTAGCTTCGCTGCAAGTGACTGGTTCTGAAGGTGAGTTGGGCATAATGCATGGTCACGCTCCTTTGCTTAGTTATATCAAACCTGGCATGGCGCGCATCGTCAAGCAAGACGGCAGTGAAGAAGTGTTTTACCTTTCAGGTGGTATTCTGGAAGTGCAGCCTTCTTCTGTCTCCGTATTGGCTGATGTGGTTATGCGTGCCAAAGATATTGATGAGCAAGCGGCATTAGAAGCTAAGCGTCGTGCAGAAGCCCATATGGCAACTGCTGGCGCTGACTTCAATTATGACGCGGCTATGGTTGAGTTAGCTAAGGCTATGGCTCAATTACGTGTTGTTGAAACCATCAAGAAAAACATTGCCAGATAAGGTTATTGTTTGTGAAAAAAGGCGACCCTATGGTCGCCTTTTTTGTGTCTAAAAATGGGATAGATTGGCATTCTTGCATGTCTTTGATTGATTAGCATCGCTATCTACTTCGCTTTTCGATGTGCTTTCCGTTAAAATTACCCCACAAAATCGACCGTAATTTTTCACCCTCTTGGGTATTTGTTCAAGGATATGGTAATGGCATTAAATGTAGTGATCTTAGCGGCTGGCAAGGGAACACGGATGCGCTCTGATCTTCCTAAGGTATTACATCCCATCGCCCATAAGAGCATGGTGCAACATGTCATCGATACCGCTAATAAAGTTGGCAGTGATTCTATTCAGTTAGTCTATGGTTATGGTGCCGACAAGCTACAAGCCTGTTTGGGTGAGCAACAACTTAACTGGGTATTGCAAGCCGAGCAATTAGGCACAGGTCATGCGGTTGCACAGGCTAGCCCACATATCGCCGACAGCGATACAGTACTTATTCTTTATGGCGATGTGCCGTTGATCCAGACATCAACTCTCGAAGCCTTACTCGACGCCCGTCCTGAAAATGGCGTTGCTATTTTAACAGTGAATTTAGCGAATCCTATGGGTTATGGCCGTATTGTCCGTGAGCAAGGAAAAGTCATTGGAATTATTGAGCAAAAAGATGCGACTGCAGAACAGTTGCTGATCAACGAAATTAACACCGGCATCATGGCGGTTCCGGGTAAACAACTTAAAACTTGGTTGAGCCGTTTATCGAACAATAATGCTCAAGGTGAATATTATCTAACGGATATTATTGCTATGGCGCACGCTGATGGCGTTGCTATTGATACTGCTCAGCCACAATCGGCCATTGAAGTGGAAGGCGCCAATAATCGCATGCAATTAGCGCAACTTGAACGTGCTTACCAAGCTCGTGAAGCCGAAAAGCTCATGTTGGCGGGGGCGAACCTTCGCGACCCAAGCCGTATCGATATCCGTGGTGAAGTCACTGTTGGTATGGATGTGATGATCGATATTAATGTGATATTCGAAGGCAAAGTGACCTTGGGTAATAATGTCACT
Organism: Shewanella sp. SM71; assembly: GCF_025653905.1. Taxonomy (NCBI): domain Bacteria; kingdom Pseudomonadati; phylum Pseudomonadota; class Gammaproteobacteria; order Alteromonadales; family Shewanellaceae; genus Shewanella; species Shewanella sp. SM71. The sequence continues at coordinate 3,281 of NZ_JAKKRW010000027.1, read as the reverse complement.
ATTGGCGCAGGCGCGATTTTAATTGATTGCGAGATTGCCGATGATGCTGAGATCAAGCCTTACTCTATTATCGAAGGTGCTACGCTTGGCGTTGCTGCCAGTGCTGGCCCATTTGCACGTTTACGTCCGGGAGCAGAACTTAAGCAAGATGCACATATAGGCAACTTTGTTGAAGTGAAAAAAGCGGTGATTGGCGTTGGATCCAAAGCTGGACACTTAGCCTATTTAGGCGATGCCATCATTGGTGATGGCGTCAACATTGGTGCTGGCACTATTACCTGCAACTATGATGGCGCGAATAAGCATCTTACTGTTATCGAAGATAACGTCTTTGTCGGTTCTGACACTCAGTTGGTGGCTCCAGTGACCATAGGTAAAGGGGCAACTTTAGGGGCCGGTTCAACGATTACCCGCGATGTAGGTGAGAATGAGTTAGTGATCACTCGTGTTAAACAAAAACACCTCACTGGTTGGCAACGTCCAGTGAAAATTAAAAAGTAAGTTTTAAAACTCAACTTAATGTCAAAAAAGCGGCCATGTGCCGCTTTTATTTTTATTGTGTTCAATGTTTTGCACTAAAAAGCCTTTTTATTAAGTAATGCTTAATAATTAAGATTTTCTTCATGTTTTTGTGGTATAGGCAAATTGTTGGTTTTTAAGTTAATTTGATCACTGTCACACTCAATTGTAAATTTTGGTAAAGAAGAAAGAATAAAAACACTTCTCATTTATATTACCTGCAATTCTAAGACGAAAGGTCTATTTGAGGTGTTGGCAATGGTATTTAAATATTCAGTTATAGGTTTAGCTGTAGGCTCGGCATTAATGGCTATGCCGGTTATTGCAGAAGTGGCGAGCGATAAAAATATTGAGCGCATCAATGTGACTGGCCGTACTTTTAACGACTATAAAGTCGGTAGTGCATCGGGTGCCATGCGTGGCGATATCGACTTAATGGATACCCCACAGTCAGTTAATGTGATCCCTGATTTTGTGACTGATGAACAGTTGGCCACTAACCTTGCCGAGGTTTTAGTTAACGACTCCAGTGTGACGGCGGGAACCACGCGCTGGAACCGTCAAGTCTTCAGTATCCGCGGCTTCGAGCTCGATTCGGGTAACGGTTATCTTATCAATGGCCATCAACAATGGTCTCACTACGTACAACCAATTGAAACTTTACAGCAAGTCGAAGTATTGAAAGGTCCTTCGAGCATGTTGTACGGCCAATCTGGCCCTGGTGGTTTAGTGAATATGGTCACTAAGAAACCGACCTATGATTCAATGCTCGATTTAGGTTTTGATACGGATGGTTTTGGTTCGACCCGTGCTCAGCTAGATGCGGGCGGCAGTTTAAATGATGCTCAGAGTCTTCGTTACCGCGGCGTGTTAGTGAAGCAAGACACAAAATACTGGCGTGAGTATTCCGCTAACGATGAGAATCAAGAGCGTGACCGTTGGTTGGGCTACTTAAACCTAGAATTTGATGTCAGTGATGATGTTCTGTTATCGGTTAAGTACGATCATACCCAAGATAAAGCGGGTATTGATGCGGGTGGGTGGTTAGATAAACAAGGTAATGTTATCGGTGAACGTAAAACCGTATGGGATGCACCTTGGGCCTTTACCGATAACACAGTCTCTAACTTAGGTGCCGATCTAACTTGGCAGATGAGTGATGATTGGAAAGTCAAAGTTGGTTATAACGATCAGCAGTTTAATCGCCAACGTTTAGACTCTGCGCCAAGCTTAAATAAAGGCTCTGAAGATCCATATAAAGATGGTTACACCATAAACCCGTTTGATCGTTATGACGATTGGCAGCATAAAACGGCCTATGTGGATTTCACGGGTGAATTTTCTTTGGCAGGAATGGAGCATCAATTCCTTATTGGTGCTAACTATTTAGACTATTTCTATCAGCAGCAAATTCAGAAAGGCAAAAGTCAGCCCGTAATTCCTGGGCAACCAATTATTCAGCAAGATCTTGATTATCACCAAGGTAAGCTAAGCAACCCAAGCGAATACAAGTATTACGGTTTCTATTTACAGGATTTGATGACGCTTAATGAGCAATGGAAATTGCTTGCTGGTGTGCGTTACGACGAACAGAAGAAAGACGGAGAAGGTGAAAACAGCTATGCCGTGTCGCCTAAGTTTGGGGTAATTTACTCGGCAATGGCTAATGGTAGCATTTACGTTAATTATTCAAAAAGCTTTACACCACAGGGTTCAGTAACCAGTTCTGAAGATGTCAATCATGGAGATAACCTGAAACCTGAGTACGGTACTCAATATGAACTAGGGACTAAATGGGAGTTATTTAATGACAGCCTACTGCTAACAGCAGCCCTTTTTGATATTACGGTTTCTAATATCACCACAGTACAAGATATTCCTGTAACGAATGAAGGATATAAAACGATCACTACCCAAGGTGGTGAGCAGCATCATCGAGGTTTTGAAGTTGGCGCCCAAGGCCAGTTAGGTGATAGCTGGTTTGTGACTTCTTCTATGATGTATTTAGATGCTGAATATAATACCGGTGCAGGCAAAATAGGTGGCAAGAACTTAGATGGTAAAACCCCTATTGATGCCCCTGAGTGGTCGGCCAATATCTGGACCCGTTACGAAGTGACTGACAACTTTGCGATGAACTTCGGTGCTATCTATGTGGGTGAGCGTTTTGCCGATCTCGATAACACTATTACTAAAGATGGTTATGTGCGTTTCGATATAGGTGCAGCCTACACTATGGATATCATGGGCAAAGATGTGAGCCTTCGCGCCAACGTGAGAAACCTCTTCGATACCGATTATATCGATGGTGGTCAGTACAATATGGTTACTATTGGCCAAGACCGTAACTTCAGTGTTGCTGTTGAAGCTAAGTTCTAATACTTATTAGGATTTTTAATCTATTTAAAGCAGTTTATCCCTAAAGGATAAACTGCTTTTTTATGGGCTAATTTCCAAGTTGACTGGCTAGCAGATAAAAATTGCTTGGATCATGCAAAAGTGTGTTTCGTATGACTAGGGTCTGTTGATCTTTCGAGAGTGATTTTTAGACAGCATGGCAAGACGTTATAATTTGCTTCGCCAAAAGTAACCATAACCTCAAGCCATGCCAAGACTTATGCTAACCGATGCACGCTGGGAAAAGCTATTTCATTTAATGAAAAGCACAGGCCGTGTTTATGACAAACCTGAACATAGACAAACATTCGAAGGTATTCTTTACCGCCTTAGAACAGGTATCCCTTGGCGAGATTTACCTAAAG